>DAOVOU010000272.1 GCA_030629475.1 Desulfobacterales bacterium
AAACCCTTGCCTTTGCCGTGGATAATCCTTACAGAATAAATCTTGGCCCGCAGGCAGGCATTCAGGTACTCTTTCAGCAAGCTCGGTATCTCTTTGGGAGCAAAGGTGTGAAGGTCCAGAACATCCTGGATTGGGACCTTTACCGGTTTTTCGTATTCCATGTCGGTTTGATTTTCTTGCATCAGGCCAAGGTAGCACCTAATGATACTCTTTTTGGCCAGAAACGCAAGTGTGTCGCTTACACAGGAGCAATTCTCGGTGAAAATCACAAAGAGATTGCTTCGTCGCTGCCGCTCCTCGCAATGACATTACAAAAACTTTTTCTGTCATTGCGAGCAAAGCGAAGCAATCTCAATCTTGTCTGAATTCAGCGAGAACTGCTTCTTCCACAGATGAAAAGACGGGATCACGACCATCAGATGATTCTCCTTGGCGCCCATTTTTCCATTGCAGGCGGTCTGCACAAGGCCGTGTTCAGTGCATCCGAATATGGATGCACTGCTTTGCAGATATTCACAAAAAATGCCAGCACCTGGAAGGAGCGAAGGCTGTCAGCCCACGATGTTAAGCAGTTCGATGTTGCGAGGATACAGACCGGGATAAGGTGGATCTGCTCGCATGCTGCCTACTTGATCAACCTGGCCTCGCCTGACCGTAGCAAATACGAGAGGTCCATAAAGGCCCTTGAGCATGAGCTTGTGCGGTCATCTCAGTTGAGCATACCCTATGTGATCATGCATCCAGGTTCCCACATGGGAGAGGGGGAAGATAAGGGGTTGCGCCGTATTTCAGAGGGAATCAACAAAGTATTTGACCACGTTCCTGAAGCGACCTGTCAGCTTGTCCTTGAGACGACGGCTGGGCAGGGATCGAATCTGGGCTATACCTTTGAGCAACTCGCTGCTATTTCAGATATGGTGAAGCCCAAAGAGAGGGTCGGCTTTTGTCTTGATACGTGCCACGTCTTTGCGGCAGGGTATGATCTCCGTACGAAAACGGCTTACCAGGAAACCATGCAGGCATTTGAAAGAGTCATAGGTCTTGACCGTCTCCGTGTAATACACCTAAACGACACGAAAAAGGGGCTGGGGAGCAGGATAGATCGACACGAGCACATTGGCAAGGGCGCAATCGGAATCGATGCCTTCTCCTTCATACTGAACGACCCGCAGCTTAAGGCTCTTCCCAAGATCATTGAAACCCCAAAGAAAAAAGGACCGATTGACTATGACCGCATGAACCTGAACCGACTACGTTCACTCATCGAATAGTAAGTGCCGAGACCAAGTGGAGGATTTGGCCTTCTGTGTAAAAGAAGATCTCGTGGCCCATGACCTGAAGGCCGTATTCCCCTTCGCGCACGAGCGGGACGATCTCAATCCGGTTGACATCCAGCCAGTTGTTCCTGATCTGCAGTCGAGTAACGACTCCCTGCTCGTTACGTTGATAGGGGATATCATAGGAATGGAGCACCCGTGCGACAAAATCATTTTTCTGCCGCATGACAGTGGCTGCCCTGCGCTTCAAGGCGCGGAGTTGGCCATAGGTTTCACCAGATGCCCAGGACGGCGCAGCCACAAATGCCGCCAAGAAGATAATAGCGCTCAACATCAAAATTCGACGTTTCATGGGAGATCCTTTCCTTTCAGCTTTAATCACACGTAACCACAATAATAGGCCGGCTTCAAGGCTTCAATGAACCAATTCACCTACTTTGTGTGAAAACTGTCACACGTTAGTGTGGACCCGCCTCTTAAGCCACTCAGGATCAATGCTTGGTACCATTTAACGTTTTGTTACTCTGTTGTCAAGAAAAGGCAAGAAATTCCAGGGTGAAGAGCGTTCTGAAGCAATTTAGGGTGTGAAAGATGGTTGAATACGGCACAGAGGGTTGCATCCGAAGGTCGTTTGGATTATGAGGTTATCATGTCTGAAAATGCCTTGATCGTGGTGGACATGCTCAACGATTTTGTGGACGAAAAAGGTGCTTTGTACTGCGGTCAACCGGCCAGGGATATTATCCCCTTCGTCAAAGGTCGCATAGAGGCCTGCCGAAAAAGTGGAGACCTTGTGATCTACCTGCAGGATTCCCATGCAGAAGATGACAAGGAGTTTGAGAGATTTCCCAGACATTCTGTAGTCGGCACGTGGGGCCATCAGATTATTCCGGAACTTGCGCCACAGCAACGCGATATTGTCATTCAGAAGCGACGCTACAGTGGTTTTTTCGAAACCGAATTGAGCGATCTGTTAAAAAAGCATAATATTCAGGCCGCAGAAGTGGTAGGCGTTTGTACTAATATCTGCGTGATGGACACTGTGGGTGGCCTGGCGAATCAAGACTACGACATTAGTGTGCCCAGGGCGGGGGTTGCCGATTTTGACCCTGAGTTCCATGAATTTGCCCTGAAGCGTATGGACAAGATATACGGAGCCAAAGTCCGATGATAAGCCCTGCCGAGAGATTTGAACTCCTGACAGACCTCTATGAACTCACCATGGCGGCCAGTTACTTTGAAAATAGCATGGTAGAGCCAGCCACCTTTTCCCTGTTTATCAGGAACTATCCGCACGGCCGCTCCTATTTTGTGGCAGCAGGCCTGGAACAGGTTCTGGACTATGTGGCCAACTTTCACTTTTCAGAGAGCGACCTGGCCTACCTTGATCGTACCGGCCTCTTTTCAGATGATTTTTTAGAATATCTTAAGACCATGCGCTTTACGGGAAGCATCTATGGCCTTGCCGAAGGCGAGGTCTTTTTTATAGATGAGCCAATCCTTGAGGTCACCGCTCCGATCATAGAAGCCCAGATCCTGGAAACCTTTGTGATCAACACCGCAAGTCTCCAGTCCATGATTGCCACCAAAGCGGCCCGGTGTGTCCACGCAGCCAGGGGACGTCGGCTCGTCGATTTTTCCCTCCGCCGATCCCAGGGGATTGATGCGGGCCTGAAGGTGGCCCGGAGCACCTATATTGCCGGATTTGTCGCAACCAGCAATGTCCTGGCCGGAAAGCTTTATGGCATCCCCATCTCGGGGACCATGGCCCACTCGTATATCAGTTCCTTCGAAGATGAGATTGAAGCCTTCAGGGCCTTTGCACGCTCATTCCCCCAAAAGACCATCCTCCTCATCGATACCTATGACACCGTTGCCGGAGCCCGCAAGGCCGCCATCGTGGGACAGGAGATGGCCAAAGAGGGACACAAGCTGTTAGGGGTGCGCCTGGATAGCGGCGATATGACCTTACTCAGCCAGCAGGTCCGAAATGTCCTGGATGAGGCAGGCCTCAGGGATGTGGAGATATTTGCCAGCAGCGGCTTCGATGAGTATAAGATTGCCAGGACCCTCAAAGAAGACGCCAGAATTGACGCCTTTGGTGTCGGAACCAAGATGGGGGTCTCGGCCGATGCCCCCTATTTTGACATGGCCTACAAGCTGGTTCAATACGGTGAGCGCCCCATCATGAAGTTGAGCACAGGCAAGGTAAACCTGGCAGGGGGAAAACAGGTCTTCAGAAAGACTGACCATCAGGGGCAATTCTTAGAGGATATCATCGGCACCAGGGATGAAACTATTGAGGCAGCCTGTCCCCTGCTCGAGCCTGTGATGCAGGATGGAAAGCTTCTGAGGAAACATCCATCACTAGAGGAGATTCGGGAGCGGTTCAGAAAAAACTTTGCAGCCCTTGATGAAAAATACAAGACATTGGACGGGGCTCATTTGTATCCCGTGAAACTAAGTGCCCGCCTTAGTGCTCTCCAGGAAACTGCATCAGGATAACCCTGACCCAGATAGGCTTCTTTAATCCACAGATTTCGCGGATTACACGGATTACTCTAATCATACGTCTCGGAATTTCTACAACTTATTGAATGTACAGGCTTTTTTGAGGCTTGGATTTTTGCCTCATGCCGGAATGATGGAATGTTGGAATGTTGGACACGAAGTGAAGCTGTGCGCTATGTTGGTTTTTAACGGAAGCATGTCATTTGTAGACTTCCCTGTCAACAGTGGTTTTGCTAATAACCCAATGACCCATTTTGCCAGAACCCATTATTCCATCATTCCATTATT
>DAOVOU010000298.1 GCA_030629475.1 Desulfobacterales bacterium
CCTAAAAAGGACATCAAATGGTATCCAGGAGATCCAGAATATCCTTTGGAAAGAAGGGACCATTGGTGGGATGATCTCATTTTAAAGACACAAGAATTCCTTCCACAGGTGGGCTTTAATATCGATGAATGTGAAACTGAGATAGTAGATGTTGAACATCCCCTCTATATTCTGTATACCTCGGGTACCACAGGCAAGCCAAAAGGCGTGATACACGTGCATGGAGGCTATGCCTTGGGTACATCCCTCACTTTGAAATGGGTATTTGATCTAAAAGAGAGTGATGTGTGGTGGTGTGCCGCAGATATTGGTTGGGTCACGGGACACAGCTACATTGTCTATGCCCCTCTCATTTTGGGTGTAAGTTCCATCATGTATGAAGGTGCTCCCGATTGGCCCAATCCCGGGAGGTTTTGGTCGATTGTAGAGAGATACAAGGCAACGGTATTCTATACCTCGCCTACTGCTATCCGGTTGTTCATGAAACATGGAGAAAGATGGCCTGTCTTACATGATCTGAGTTCTCTGAGACTGCTTGGGACAGTGGGAGAACCCATAAATCCCGAGGCATGGATGTGGTATTTTGAAAATATTGGCAAGGGCCAATGCCCCATAATGGATACCTGGTGGCAGACCGAGACCGGTAATTTTGTCATCGCGCCCCTGCCTGTGAGCACCCTAAAACCAGGCTCAGCTACCAGACCACTGCCAGGATTTAAGGCAGATTCTATGACGAAAAAGGAAACAGTGTCAAACCAGGGGCGGGTGGCTATTTGGTCCTTACTCAACCCTGGCCAGGAATGCTCAGAGGCCTTTACAAGGCGCCAGAGCGGTATGCCATGGGCTATTGGTCAAAATACCTGGGCGTTTATCTCACCGGGGACCTGTGTCGCAGGGATAAGGATGGCTACTTCTGGATTCAGGGAAGAGGTGACGATGTGCTCAATATTGCAGGACATCGCATAGGGAACTCTGAAGTAGAATCCGCCCTGGTAACCCATCCGTCAGTAGCTGAGGCAGCAGTTGTTGGCATCCCACATGAAATCAAAGGGCAGACTATTGTGGCTTTCGCGGTCTTACGGCATGGTGAACAGCCTGGCCAAGACCTTCAAGATGCCTTGATGAGACATGTTGGGAGGGAGATTGGCAAGATTGCCCGGCCAGAAGAGATCCATTTTGTGCCCGATGTACCTAAGACAAGGAGTGGTAAGATCATGCGCCGGGTGATAAAGAAGGTCAGGTTAGGTGAGGAACCAGGCGATATCTCTACTCTGGCCAATCCTGAAGCGGTGGATAAAATAAGAGAGGTCTTGGAGTCAAAGCTTGAATCACCCATTTTGCCTTAAGGGGGGAAACATTCTCCGCTGCATCATCCCCATGGGTGTGTCCGCATTGTTGTTCATCAGAGAATTTCCACATCGACACGCCCTCTGTCGCCCTCAATATAGCTAGTTTCCATCCAGAAATGGCCGGATTTCGGGGTCGCAGGCAACCCTTATTGCAGCTATCTTGCAACAAGGGTGCGTCAAAATTGACTCGTGGACTGGTAGCGCTTCACTTGTGTACTCCAGGACCAAATTTGGACACACCTGTCCTGTTGTCCTGTCTCTTGCGTCATTGAATTCGGTGAAACGTGAACTATGCCATTTCTTTTCTGGCAAGCGTCAATAGATTCGCTGAGACAATAGAAGCCCATACATAGCTCTTGAAAGAGCGAAAGCCTTTCCAGATACATCTGCTTAAGCCAAAACATCTCTTGAGCCATGATATACCTGACTCAACACCGGCCCGGAATCTACGCAGCCTCTTATAAACCCACTCACTGCGACACATATCTTCTACCTCAAGGCCTCGCTTTTTGGAAAAGCAAACATCTTTCACTCCCTTTCCCTTGACCGATTCTAGATTCTTCTTTGAAGCAAATCCGCCATCCAGGGCTACCTTAAGCGGGTAACGACCATAAATATCATTCTGACGATCAATCATCTGGCCAGTCAAAGTAGAGTCAGCAGGATTGCCGTCTACGATCACACAATCAACAATAAGGTTAGATGCCCCGCCGGTCAGACAGATTTTGTGGCCATAATGTGTTTCTCGACGATCCTTAACAATGATATCAGTGTGGGGCTCAAAGATAGAGACAACTTTCTCTGAGGCAGGAACAGACTCGTCGTGTATAACCCTACGTTCCGTTTGCTCAATAACTCGCCAGGCTAATTCGATGTATTTCTTCAGCTCTTCGGCCATTGCTTGCGCCGTTGTCATAAGAGCTGCATTTGTGGGAACATATCCTTCAAGCAATGACGCAGCACTTTGTGCATAACCGACAGTCTTACGGGTCACTTTAATAAGATCCGCATATGGCTTTTTACGAGCCTTTTCACTCTTGGCATTTAAAATGGCCAGCATCCTTCGTTTGGCCCGCCTAGTATGGTCAGTAAATTGAATGCCTAAATCATCAAATCGACTCTTAGCCTGATCAACCATTCGTGCAAGAACTCGAACCGAATCCCACAGAAGATTTGAGTCTAAAGGGTCATGTATATTGGAAGAGACAACCGTGCAGTCAATCCGGACTTCTCGTCCCTTTTCAATATCCTTATCTTCGGCATCCCCAAGGATGACTCGATTTATGCCTTCCCACGTTTCAGGCGACAATGCTTTGATATTACTACAAAGCGCCGACTTCCCGAACCCTTTATCCCCGATGCCGATTCGACAAAACTGCCTATAGCAAATGGAGTCAACAATATGAAAAGCAAGGTTTTCGTAGCTGTACTCCTCCATTTGCTTGATGATCGCCGCACGCACAACTTGCTCGGCCGTCATCCCCTCCGCTCCAGTTCCCGGATTGCTGACGTTCACAGTAAGGTCTTGCAACGCCATTTCATAGATGATAGGGTTCCTATCAAGAATTCGGCTGATATGTTCCAATTCCTCTGCGTGCGGATGGTCAACGGAAGTTATCATGATGGACATCTGTTTTTGATGCTTCTTTCGCATTTCGGGACAGCTCCTTTCTTTGTTTGTCTTGTAATATCAACGCATTTCATGCTGTTGACTACTACTTCACTACCACACAACGCAGAATTTTGCTACCCCCCAATGCTGCTTTTTTGTATTTATTTCACATTATTAACCTTCCAGGATGGACACTAGCTAGATTTTGTCCGCAAAATAGCTGAGGGCTCGCCAAAAAATAACTTCCCATTTTTGCCCTTCGGGCCGCCACAGGCGGATTTTCGACTTTGCCCGATCCTTCCGCCGCAGGCGGGCAAAGTCCTCGAAATAGCGTGCTATATTTGGGCCCGATCAATTAGTGCCTGAACGAAAACCAGCCAAATCATACCTGAACTGAGCGATTTTTTGCGAAGATATGTGCTGAGATCTTGATGCAGCAAGGTTTACGAAAAACGGAGGCATACCCGTGGATATGTCGAGGCTTTTCGCAAGTCCTTGATGCGCAAGAGGTTGGTGCAGATCGAGTAAAAACTCGCTCAATATAGGTCATAGTCCTCCTGTCATTGCGAGGCCTGCCCGCCAGTGCCATTTGTGCCGTCGTTATAACTATCCGGCAAGCTAGGCGTTGGCAGGCGGGGAGGTCCGACCGAAGCAATCTCCGCGGTAGTGCTTCGCGGGCGGGGAGCGAGCGGGTCAAGGAGGGAACCTCAAAGTCCCTTCTCTCGTCTTGACCGCTTTTTTCAGGTCAGGCGTACAACTGTTCGGACAACAGGTCGTCAGCCGAAGCAAACTCTACAAAAATGTAGTTCCGGGGGCACAAAAACCACAAAACCGTCACCAGAAATC
>DAOVOU010000085.1 GCA_030629475.1 Desulfobacterales bacterium
GGATAGATCTAAGATGGCCAAGCCGCTATTCGTGGACCCTTATGCTCCTTATCATCGGCATCGTGCTTGGTTGCCTGAATGCCTGGTTCTGGGTTACGCGTGAGCGAAAGATGATTGGGGAGGACAAAGAGGAGCAGGGGTATGGGTGAGCTCTTACCGCTTATGCTGGCTCTTACGGCAGGCATGGGACTCGGGATATTCTATTTCGGTGGCCTGTGGTTGACGGTCCGGCGGCTCCCCACGGCGCGACGGCCTGCCTTTTTAAGTCTCTTGAGTTTCTTTGGGCGCTTGGGGGTGGTTCTGTTTGGGTTTTATCTCGTCATGGGCAGCCACTGGGAACGACTGTTGGTTTGTCTGTTGGGTTTTCTGGGGGTCCGGGTCATCCTTGTCCGTCTCTGGGGACCTGACAGAACAAGGGCACAGGGCACAGGGCACAGGGCATAGGGCACAGGGCAAACTGCAGTAATACTTGATCATGCTCTATACTCCACGCTCCATGCTCCATGCTCCATGCTCCATGCTCCATGCGCTCTTTGGATGGAAACCAGCTAAATGAGGTGCAAAGCTATGCGTATAAGTCCTGATGCCGTAGTTTTCTTTCAATGGGGGCCTATTTCCCTGAATGCAACGATCCTGTTTACCTGGTGCGTGATGGCGCTCATGGTTCTTGGCTCCTGGCTGGTGACGCGAAGGCTCTCGACAGAGACCAGGCTGTCTCGATGGCAGAACCTCATTGAAGTTCTGGTGACCGGTATGAGAGATGAGATCCGTGACATCAGTGGCCAGGTTCCGGGCCGATACTTGCCTTTTGTGGGTACGCTCTTTTTATTCATTGGGGTGTCAAATCTTTTGAGCATCGTTCCTGGCTACGAGCCCCCCACGGGCTCTCTTTCAACCACAGCAGCACTTGCTGGGTGTGTCTTTGTCGCGGTTCCCCTATATGGCATTGCCGAGAATGGTCTCTCTTACTTCGGACAGTACATAAAGCCTTCGGTGTTTATGTTGCCGTTCAATATCATGGGGGAGTTGTCGCGTACCCTGGCACTGGCCGTTCGACTTTTTGGAAACATCATGAGCGGCACTATGATCGTTGCCATCCTGCTTTCCATTACACCTCTTATCTTTCCCATCGTGATGCAGGCTTTTGGACTCTTAACAGGATTGATCCAGGCGTATATCTTTGCAATCCTGGCCATGGTATATATCGCTGCCGCGACTCGCGCGCGGCGCCAGGAAGGACAAGCCAATCAGCAAGCTGAGAAAGGAGATTTGTCAGATGGATAACATTGGTCTCATTGGGACGATATCCATAATTGCCTCGGGACTGACCATTGCCATAGGTTCGGTCGGTCCCGCACTGGGAGAAGGGCGGGCATTGGCCCAGGCGTTGAGCTCCATTGCTCAACAACCGGATGAAGCCAATACCATTATACGAACCCTCTTTGTAGGCTTGGCCATGGTGGAGTCCACAGCCATTTACTGCTTTGTGGTGGCCATGATTCTGATTTTTGCCAATCCCTTCTGGGAGCACGTGGTATCTAAGGCCGGAGGATGATCCGTGCTCATTGATTGGTTTACAGTGACCGCCCAGGTCATCAATTTCCTGGTGCTTGTCTACCTGCTCAAGCGTTTTCTTTATGGTCCAATTATCAAGGCCATAGACAAGCGAGAGAAAAGGATCGCTTTCCGCCTGGAAGAGGGCCAGAAGAAGAAGGAGGAAGCTGAGCGGGAGGTGGAACGCTATCTGAAAAAAAACAGGGACCTTGATAACCGGCGTGAAGCCTTGCTATCCGAGATCAAGGGAGAAGCGGACGCTCGCCGAAAAGAACTTGTGAACGAGGCACGCAACGAGGTTGAGGCGATCAGGACTAACTGGTACGAGGCGATCCAGCGGGAGAAAGATGCCTTCCTTCAGGACCTTCGCCAGCGTGCTGGCAAGCAGACTTGCGCCATTGCCCGCCGGATCCTCAGGGACCTGGCAAATGTGGATCTGGAACATCACATCATCCGTGTGTTCATCGAACGTCTCCGGAATCTGGGCGAGGAGGAACTGGGCGCTCTCAACGAATCCATTCTGAAATCAGGACGAAGAATAAACCTGCGGAGCACTTTTGAAATCCCGCAGGAAATGGCCCGGCAAATTGCGGAAGTCTTGCAGAACCACGGGGCCGATCCTGTTGATTTGCAGCTTGAGATTTCATCGGACGTTATATGTGGCATTGAATTGAACGTCCATGGCCGCAAGATTGCGTGGAGCCTGGAGGACTATCTGGAGACCCTGGAAGAAGCGTTGGCCGAAGCGCTTGAGGGAAAGAGAATTGAATCCAGGGATTGAGGGATTGGGGGATTGAGGAGTTGAGGGATTGAGGAATTGAGGAATTATGGAATGGAAGAAAATGCAGTACTGAAAACCTTTCTGGATGATACGTTCACGGCTTTTGATGGCGTGTTGGAGGGCTACAGGGCTGAGCTGAAGGGCCGGGAGGTCGGCACGATAAACTATATTGGCCAAGGGATCGCACGGTTAGAAGGATTGCCTGGCGTTAAATCGGAGGAGCTTGTCCGCTTTCCCGGAGACGTTTTGGGAATGGTTTTCAACGTGGATCCTTCGGAGGTAGGAGTCATTCTGCTGGGCGAGAGCCAAATGCTGAAGGCTGGCACCGAGGCACGACGAACGGGACGGGTCCTGGACGTGCCGGTGGGTGACGCGCTGATTGGCCGGGTTTTGGACCCCATGGGGCGTCCCCTGGACGACCTTGGCCCGGTGCGCACTTCAGAGCGACGTCCTGTCGAACGGGAAGCGCCTGAAATCATGGATCGCGATCCTGTCACCGTCCCCCTTCAGACAGGGCTCAAGGTGGTGGACGCCTTGATTCCCATTGGCAGGGGCCAGCGAGAGCTCATCCTTGGCGACCGGCAAACTGGCAAGACCGCTATCGCGCTGGATACAATGATCAACCAGCGAGATAAAGATGTACTTTGTGTCTATTGTGCTATCGGGCAGCGAAGCTCGTCTGTGGCAAAGCTCATCGAGGACCTCCGGAGGTACGGTGCCATGGGCTACTGTATCGTCGTGGTAGCTCAAGGGGAAGATCCCCCTGGCTTGCAGTTCATTGCACCATACGCAGCGACCACCATGGCAGAGTATTTTATGGAACAGGGACGGGACGTATTGATCGTGTATGACGATCTGACGCGCCATGCCCAGGCATATCGGGAGCTTTCACTCCTGCTGCGTCGCCCTCCCGGCAGGGAAGCTTTTCCGGGCGACATATTCTATATCCATTCCCGACTCCTTGAGCGGGCCACCCATCTCCGAGAAGAACTGGGGGGTGGCTCTTTGAGCGCCATGCCGATCGTGGAGACAGAGGCTCAAAACATATCGGCATATATTCCAACAAATATCATCTCCATCACTGATGGTCAGATCTATCTTGCCCCGGATCTGTTTCAAAAAGGGGTGCTCCCGGCCGTGGACGTTGGCAAATCCGTGTCCAGGGTGGGTGGAAAAACACAGCTTGCCGCATATCGCACCGTTGCCGGCGATTTACGCCTTTCCTACTCGCAGTTTGAGGAACTGGAGACATTCTCGCGTTTTGGGACGCGTCTCGATGAGGAAACGCGCAAAACGCTGGACCGTGGCCGCCGCGTCCGAGAGATTCTTAAACAGCCACAATATCAACCCATGTCGGTTCCCGAGCAGATTGCTGTTCTTCTAACTGTGACAGAGGGCGTCTTTGATCAGCTTCCACCGGATCAGATTGCGGGGGCCGAGCAGGTGGTACGCAAGGCTGTTACCAAAGAGCTGCCCGATCTTTGCACACGAATCCAATCCGGGGAGAAACTCAACGAGATGGATCGGGATGCCATTGTGGGCACCGCTGGGAAAGCCATCACCAACCATGCAAACGATTGAGTCACTGAAACGCAAGATTAAGAGTGCGGAAGACTTGCACTCTGTGGTGAAGACAATGAAGGCCCTTGCTGCTGTGAGTATCCGGCAGTACGAGAAGGCCGTAGAATCCCTTGCCGAATACAACCGAACGGTTGAGATGGGTTTTCAGATCATTCTTAAACAGAAACCCCGGGGGGTCTCAATGGCCCAACCTGTGCTGAACGGACGCCTTGGCGCCGTGGTCTTTGGTTCGGACCAGGGCATGGTGGGACAGTTTAATGAAGTGATAGCCCGCTATGCGGCCAATAAAATGGATAAACTCCGGATCAGGGTAGAAAACCGTGCGGTGCTGGCCGTGGGTCTGCGAGTTTTTGCACGCCTTGAAGAGGCCGGACACCCGGTTGAAGACCACGTTTCTCTGCCGGACTCTCTGGCTGCCATTACGCCCATCGTGCAGGACATGGTGCTGAAAATAGAGGCGTGGCGCTCCGAGCGTGAAATCGATCAGTTTGTCCTTTTTTATAACAGACCGATCTCGGGTGCCTCCTATCGCCCCAACACCCTCTATCTTCTGCCGGTGGACCTGGGGTGGTTTCAAGACCTGGAACACAAACCATGGCCCTGCCGCGCCCTCCCTTTTTTTACCATGGATTGGAACAAGCTTTTTTCCTCATTGATTCGAGAATATCTCTTTGTATCCCTCTACCGCGCCTTTGCCGAGTCACTGGCCAGCGAAAATGCCAGCCGGCTCGCATCGATGCAGGCTGCTGAGAGAAATATCGAAGATCGTTTGGAAGAACTCAAAACTCAATTCCACCAACAGCGGCAGAGCTCCATTGACGAAGAACTCTTTGACCTGGTGGCTGGCTTCGAGGCGGTCACACAGGCAGGATAGTATTTCTTTTTGTTCCGAAATACTGTAGAATGATTTTTATCAATTTTATGCATTCGAGGGGCTACAAGCCCACCCGGAGGCTGTATTAGCGAGGACTTTGGCGTTCTTGAGCACTGAGAGAGGATGGCATGATGGTTACTTTATACATTACCTCCATTGAGAGGTACACCGGCAAGGATTTAATTACCATTGGGTTAATGGACCGGCTGAGACGAGATGGCTTTGAAGTCGGCTATTTCAAGCCTATGGGGCATTTTCCCGTAAAGGTGGAAAACATTGTCACCGATAAAGACGCTTGGCTCATTCACAGGCTCTTTGAGATGAAGGATGCCATTGAACTCATATGCCCTGTCATCATCACCCAGGACCTGATCATGCAAAACTATGAGAAAGATATCACAGGGTTAGGGGAAAAAATAGAAGGGGCCTTTAAGAAAATATCCAAGCAAAAGGATATTGTGGTAGTAAGCTGTGACACCAATCTCAGCGATGGGAGCTGCCTGGGGCTGTCAGGCTCACAACTCATCAAACTATTGAACGCCTATACCCTGTTCGTGGAGCGGTATGAAACTCATTCTTCTATCGACTTTATCCTGGAAATCAAGAGGGTCCTGGGCGAGCCTATGATAGGCGTCGTATTCAATAAGATTGAAGCCGTGGATCTGGAGGATCTCAAGGAATTTGTTACACCTTTCCTGCATCGGAGGGATGTGGAGGTATTCGGCTGCTTGCCCAGGGATACGTTGGTAGGGTCTATCGGGGTAAGGGAACTTGTGGACCATCTGGGTGCTGATGTGGTGTGTGGCAAGGATAGGCTCGATCCCTTCGTGGGAAACTTCCTGGTGGGTGCCATGCAGGTAGACAAATTCATAACGTACTTGCTGAAGAGCCCTTCCTCGGCGGTTATTGTGGGTGGTGATCGCACAGAGATCCAGCTTGTTGCCATAGAAAATGATGTGAGGTGCCTTATCCTATCCGGAAACCTCTACCCCAATGAAATCATCATGGCAAGGGCTGAGGCAAAGGGTGTGCCTATTCTGGTAGCCAGAGATGATACCTACACAGTAGCAAAAAATGTGGAGGCCATGGTTGGAAAGTTTAGCCTGGGGGAAAGAGAAAAGATAGACCACGGGATCAAGCTGGTAGATGAGACCTTCGATTTTAGGAAGCTTTACAAGCACCTCAACCTTGAGCCCTAAGTTTAGCTTTTGAAAGATAAATGGTTACAACCAGTTGTAGAAATTCCGAGTAACTTCTCAAAAAGTTCGGGTAAATCATGCTTTGCGACTATTCACTGGATTCCCGCCTTCGCGGGAATGACAGGTACTTGCAGCCAATCGTCATTCCCGCGAAGGCGGGAATCCAGTAGTTATTACCCGGACTTATTGAGAAGTTACGTTCCGAGACGTGAACTTAGTTCGCTACGCTCACAATTGGAATAGTGGAATGTTGGAATACTGGAATATTGGGTTAAGAGGAGTGAAAACAATTAGAAAATGATTTTTTTCGGCTTTCATCTCCAACATTCCAACATTCCATTATTCCACTATTCCATATTGATGGCCCAGAAAAGCGCCACTGAAAGATGAATGATTACAACCACTTGTAGAAATTTCGAGAAGTTACGTTAAGGGAGGGCATCCATGTTAGTAAAAGGCTGGATGACTGATGATGTCATAACTGCGGATGAAGACACCACCATGATGAAGGCTTTTATCATCATGAAGGAGAAAAAGATCCGCTCCTTGCCAGTTGTGAACAAAAAGGGTAGACTGTTAGGGATCGTTACCGACAGGGACTTGAGAGACGCTTCACCATCCAAGGCAACGACCCTGGACGTGTATGAACTGAATTACCTGATCTCTACCATTAAGATCAAGGATCTTATGACCAAAAATCTGGTGTTTGTCAGGCCCGATGAGACAGTGGAATTCGCTGCTATCTTGATGCTCGAAAACAAGATCTCATCACTTCCTGTCATCAATGACAAGGATTCCTTGATCGGCATTATCACGCAAACCGACATTTTCAAGGTGCTGATCAATATTACAGGGGTTTACACCGGGGGCATTCAGTTTGCGTTCAGTCTGGAGGATCGCCCGGGTTCGATCAGAGAAGTAAACGATGTGATCCGGTCCTATGGTGGGCGAGTGGTGAGCCTCTTATCTACACGCGAAACCGCTGAAGAGGGTTGCCATAATGTTTACATACGCACCAGGCCGTTGCCAGAAGACAAGCTGAGAGGTTTGGTCAAAGAACTGGAAGAGAAGTTTGTGGTCCTTTACACGTCCAAGGATTTACTCGGAGAGGTTGAGAGTCGTCGGATTCGAATTCCGGGATAGCCCATTTGCAAAAGGGAGGCGCATCCAGTACTCCATCACTCCACGCGGAAGGCAGTAAGATGACTCATCTAAAAGTCCTGTTATTTTAAGGAGTTGTAGGAGTCACGAGTAACTTCTTAATAACTGGAGGTTTGCTTTCTCACGGTGTGCCCTCTCCTCCGGCAACACGGTTGCCTCGGTCCATAACAACCTCGATTTGGAGCAAGGCAACCGTGTTGCCGGAGAGGGTTTAGGTGAGGGGGGAAGCCCCAGGTTATTGACAAGTTGCATTCACGAGAGGTCTTGAGTCATGGTAGTCGATAAAAAGTATATATTGACCAAATTTAGCCACACCAAGCTTAAAAGGAGGCATAAGGAGCTTGCCGTCCTGTATGACATTGGCAGCGATCTGACAAGCTCTCTTGGCCTTACAGAGGTTTTGGATAGAGCGATCCTGAAAGTTCTGGAACACTTTAAGGTAGATGCTGTCAGGATTTATTTAATGGATCAAACCGAGCAGTGTCTTGAACTCGTTGCCTATAAAGGGATTGCAAAGAACCAGGTGAACGAGTTACGCAGGATTCATATAAGTGAGGGCTTTTCAGGCAAAGCAGCTCGAACCAAGAGTTTTATCGCTCAAAAGGTTTCAGACCTGGAAGACAAGGAAAGAGCAGCCCTTCTGCAAAGGAAGGGATTCAAAGTTGTCATATGTGTGCCTCTCATCTTAAGGGACAAAGTGGTAGGCGTCATGAATCTGGGTTCAAAACGGATGATTTCACTAACTGAAGCAAAGATTGATCTATTGGTCGCC
>DAOVOU010000291.1 GCA_030629475.1 Desulfobacterales bacterium
ATATTGGAATGATGTAAAAGAAAAAAGACCAAAATCCCCTGCCCGCTCGTGCCTCGCAGTGGCAGGCGGGTCTTAAACCCAACATTCCACCATTCCAATATTCCATTATTCCAATTGTGAGCGAAGCGAATTAAGTTCATATAGCAAGAAATTTTCTGCCAGAAAAAACACGAATTTCACAACTAAGGGACTAAGGGACTAATGAGCACATGAACCCAACGGAGCGTGGTATGAACGAGTCTCTTACTTATCAAGATGCCGGAGTCGATATCGATAAAGCCAATCGTTTCATAAAAACGATTAAGAAAATTACCAGGGAGGCCCCTCGCTCCGGGGTGATTGCCGGCATTGGGGGCTTCAGTGGCCTCTATTCCCTTGACGTGAGCCGGTATGAAAACCCCGTTCTGGCAACCTCCACGGATGGGGTAGGCACCAAAGTCAAAGTTGCTTGCATGATGGACAAGCACGACACTATCGGGATTGACCTGGTGGCAATGTGCGTAAATGATATTGCGGTGCAGGGTGCCAAGCCGCTGTTTTTTCTTGACTATCTTGCCATGGGAACCCTTGTCCCCGAAACAGGAGAGGCAATTGTCCGGGGAATCGTCGAGGGCTGCAAGCGTACCGGGTGTGCTCTCATCGGGGGCGAAACAGCGGAGATGCCTGGACTTTACAGAAGCGGTGAATACGATCTGGCAGGGTTTGTGGTCGGCATTGTAGACAACAGCAAGATCGTAGATGGATCAGAGATTGCAGTTGGCCACAAGCTTATTGGCCTCGCCTCAAGCGGTCTTCACAGCAACGGTTACTCTCTGGCTCGAAAAATTTGCTTTGAAAGGCTTAAATTAAAGGTAGATGATACAGTTGACATATTGGGAAGAACCATTGGGGAAGAGCTTCTGGAGCCGACCAAGATTTATTCCGAGGTCATCCGTCACCTCTTGCGTGACTTTCCAATACACGGCATTGCCCACATAAGCGGTGGTGGTATCGTAGACAACCTGCCCCGCATACTCCCCTCATCCTGCAAGGCCCTGATTCAGGAAGGAAGCTGGGAGACCCCGCCTGTTTTCACCTTCCTTCAGGAAGCAGGTAAGCTCTCAAAACGGGAAATGACGAGAACCTTCAACAACGGAATTGGGCTCATCATTGTAGTCCCTGAAAGAGCGGCAGAGAGAATTATGGAATTCCTTGGGGCCATGGATGAAAAGGCATATGTCATAGGTAGTGTTGTGGAAAGGAAAAAGGGAAGTCACCAAATCGCCTGGGTGTGAACTTGGGGCTTTGCCTCAAGTTCGGTTTGTTGAGTTTGTTGGGTTTGTTGAGTTCGTTGAGTTTGTTGAGTTAACCCAATAAACACAATAAACTGTGTAAACACAATAAACACGGACCTTATCCCTGTGCCACTATATCGAAAACCTTCGCCAGTGCCTCCGGAAGTTTTTCGTGCTTGCTCCCCCCGGCCTGCGCCATATCAGGACGCCCTCCTCCGCCACCACCCACTACAGCAGCCACCTGCTTTACGATCTGGCCAGCATGGTACCGACCCAGATGCTCCTTGGTAACCACGGCCACCAGCAGAACCTTATCCGGTGTCTTGCTCCCCAGCACGAGAATACCCGACTTCATCTTTGCTTTGAGGTGATCAGCCATCTCCCTCAAGGCCGCTGGTGTGTCTACTGAAACCTCCTGGGCGAGGACGGATACGTCGTTGACAGTCCTGACATCAGAAAGTAACCGGCCTGATGCCTCTGCCGCCGCTTTTGCTTTGAGGGCGGCAAGTTCCCTGTCCAGGCCCTTCAGTTGTGTCAGGGTCTTATGAAATCTCTCTGTAAGCTCCTCGGGTTTGCTTTTTAGCATCTGTGCTAAGGTATGCAAGGTCTGGGTGGTCTCCTGGGTGTATGACAGGGCAGCTTTTCCTGTGAGTGCCTCGATGCGCCGCACCCCTGCTGCCACACTCCCCTCGCTGACAATCTTAAACAGCCCGATATCTCCGGTGCGCTCAGTATGGGTACCACCGCACAGTTCCTTGCTGAAATCTTCAATAGCTACCAGGCGGACCCGGTCACCATACTTTTCCTCGAACAGGGCGGTCGCCCCTGTCTTAAAGGCATCCTCAGCATCCATCTCCTCGATCTGAAGAGGGATGTTCTGCTGAATTCGCTCATTAACCAGGATTTCAATCTCCTGAAGTCTCTTCTCGTCAACAGCAGAAAAATGTGTAAAGTCAAAGCGCAATCTGTCAGGTGCTACCAATGACCCTGACTGCTTCACATGGTCCCCAAGGACTTGGCGCAGGACTGCATGCAGGATATGAGTGGCGGTATGGTTCCTGGCAACGGCCAAACGTCTGTCCTGATCCACGGTCAGGGTGACGGTCTGCTTTGGGGAGATGCTTCCTTGCAAGACCTTTCCTTTGTGGATAATGATATTATTAGGATCCTTGACCGTATCTGAAACTTCCATCTCAAAATCTTGACCAGAAATAAGGCCACGGTCTCCCACCTGGCCCCCCGCCTCGCCATAAAACGGGGTCTTGGCTGTTACAAGCTCAATGAAGTCCCCTGCACTGGCCCGTTCGAGGGCCTTGCCGTCTAGGACCACCATAAGGACTTCTGAGTCAAAGCTTGTAAGGTCATAGCCTACGAAATCGGTTTCTATCCCCTGGGCCGAAAGGGCCTTGTAGGCTTCTACTGCCCATTGATCGCCAGCACCTTTCCATGCGGTGCGCGACCGGAGCCTCTGCTGAGCCATGGCCTGCTCAAAACCCGTCATGTCTAGAGATATCCCGTCTTCCCGCACAATATCCTGGATAATATCCACCGGAAAACCATAGGTGTCGTACATCTTAAAGATCAGATCACCCGGTACCTCTGAGACGCCCCTGGTCTTCAACTCACCCAGTGCATCCTCCAGCACCCGGAGACCGGTGTCCAGGGTCCCCAAGAAGCGCACCTCTTCATTCTTGATAATATTCTTGATGTAGGCGTCTGCTTCCAACAGCTCTGGATAGGCCATCTTCATGACTTGAGAAACCTTTCCTGCGGTCTGGTGCAGAAAAGGGCGTGCCAGGCCCAGAGTGCGGCCATAACGTATGGCCCGCCTCAGGATACGGCGCAGCACATATCCGCGTCCCTCGTTGGAGGGAAGTACTCCGTCACCAATGAGGAACGCTGCCGCACGGCTGTGGTCTGCAATCACCTTAATAGACACATCAATCCTTGGTGATTCGCCAAGAGAGTGACCAGAAAGGGCCCCGATCTCTTTTATGATGGGCATGAACAGATCAGTCTCATAGTTGTTGGTAACCCCATGGACCACTGCTGCAATACGCTCCAGGCCCATGCCTGTGTCAATGCTCGGTTTTGGAAGAGGCGTCATCCTGCCAGATTCATCCCTGTTGAATTCCATAAAGACCAGATTCCAGAGCTCCAGGTAGCGGTCACAGTCACAACCGACCCTGCAATCCGGTCGACCACAACCGATCCCCTCACCCTGGTCTATAAGTATCTCTGAGCAAGGACCGCAGGGACCTGTATCGCCCATGGACCAGAAATTGTCTTTTTCCCCGAGGCGAACGATCCGGTGTTCAGGAATCCCTGTGTGGCTGGACCAGAGCCTGTGAGCCTCATCGTCTTTTTCGTACACCGAGACCCACAGTCTATCTTCAGGGATGCCATATCCCCTTGTCACAAGATCCCAGGCCAGTTCAATGGCCCGCTCCTTGAAGTAATCTCCGAAAGAGAAGTTTCCCAGCATCTCAAAAAACGTCTGATGGCGGCCTGTGTGTCCTACATTCTCAAGATCATTGTGTTTGCCACCTGCCCGAACACACTTTTGAGAGGAGGCTGCCCGCACATAAGGGCGCTTGTCCTCCCCTAGAAAGGTTCG
>DAOVOU010000306.1 GCA_030629475.1 Desulfobacterales bacterium
AATGCCCCAAGTGCGGGACCGCGATGACACGGGAATAGGCGTTGAACTTAGGGGCTTCGCCCCAATTGGAATAATGGAATGTTGGAATAATGGAATATTGGAATATTGGTTTAAGAGGACTTTTATTCTTATTCCTAATTCCTATATTTCACATCATTCCATCATTCCATCATTCCATTATTCCCTGATCGAGCTTGTAATAAGGGCAACAAATAGATATAATTTCAATAGGTTGTAGAAATTGCGAGATACATGATTATTTGTATTGCGAGCGGAAAAGGGGGCACGGGCAAAACCACGATTGCGACCAACCTGGCCGTTTCATTGAATGGGGGCGTCCAGTTGTTGGATTGCGATGTGGAAGAACCCAATGCCCACCTTTTTATGAAACCTGAAATCAACTACACCGAGAGGGTGACGACACCCGTCCCGGAAGTCGATCTCGACAAGTGCGATTTCTGCGGAAAGTGTGGCGAGATCTGCCAGTTCAGTGCCATCACCGTCATTGGGGAGAAGGTCCTGACCTTTCCAGAACTCTGCCACAGTTGCAAGGGGTGCATGATGGTCTGCCCGAGGGAGGCTATAAGCGAAAAAGGCCGGGCGCTTGGCGTATTGGAAGCAGGGTCGTCCGGCTCGGTGGAGTTTATTCATGGCCGTTTGCGGATTGGCGAGGCTATGTCTCCGCCCCTTATCAACCGGGTTAAGGAGCACATCGATCCGAAAAAGACTAGCATCATCGATGCCCCTCCCGGGACATCCTGCCCGGTCATTGTAGCTCTGAAAGGTTCGGACTTTGCAATTTTGGTGACCGAGCCTACCCCCTTCGGGTTAAACGACCTGAAGCTTGCAGTTGCGGCTGTCCGTACTCTGGAGATTCCCCTTGGCATCATTATAAACCGTTGTGACGTAGGAGACGATCGAGTTGCCATATATGCCAGAGATGAAAAGATTCCAATCCTCATGGAAATTCCGGATGACCGTAAGATTGCCGAGGCATATTCCCGCGGTATTATGATGGTAGACGTCATGCCTGAGATGAAAGACCGGTTTCGAGCTCTCTATGAAAGAATAACGGAACTACTGCCGTCAAGTTAAGGATTAAATCTCCCCCCTTTTCTAAAGGGAAAAATCCCCCCTCGACCCCCCTTTAGTAAAGGGGGGATGGGGGGATTTTAAAAAAGGGGGACTTCAGGCGGAATGGGTTGGATGAAAGAGCTAACAATCATAAGTGGCAAAGGCGGCACGGGAAAGACGAGCGTGGTCGCTTCTTTTGCGGCCCTTGCCGAAAATATAGTCCTGGCTGATGCTGATGTGGATGCGGCCGACCTTCATCTGATACTCGCCCCTGAAATAAAGCATGAAGAAGATTTCAAAGGAGGCCGAACCGCCCAGATAGACCTGGAAACCTGCACTGAATGCGGGGAATGCCTGGAGCGCTGTCAGTTCAATGCCATAAGTCCGGACTTTGTAGTGAACAGAATCGACTGTGAAGGTTGTGGCGTGTGCGTCCATTTTTGCCCGGTTGAGGCCATCGACTTTCCGCAGAATATATGCGGCAAGTGGTATATCTCGGACACGCGGTTCGGGCCCATGGTCCATGCCAGGCTGGGCATCGCAGAGGAAAACTCCGGCCTGCTGGTGAGTCTGGTGAGAAACCAGGCCAGGGTATTGGCCGAAGACCGAGGGCTTGATACCATTGTTGTGGACGGTCCCCCCGGGATAGGATGTCCGGTCATCGCCTCCATAACCGGCACCAGTGCCGTCCTGATCGTGACCGAACCGACCTTGTCAGGTTTGCACGACCTTGAGCGCGTTGGAGGACTGGCTGCTCATTTTAAGATACCGACGCTTGCCTGTGTCAACAAATTCGACCTGAACGAGGAGATATCGGATCGGATCGCAGACTACTGTGCAAGAAACCACATTGAGTTGGTGGGTCGTATCCCTTATGATACAGCAGTCACCTATGCCATGGTGGCAGGCAAGAGTATTGTCGAATTTTCAGACGGCAAGGTATCTGATGCTATCAAAGAGATATGGCGTAAGGTTGAGGGCTTTCTAAAAAACTAAGGTAATGATGATGAAGCATTTTGTTTACGGCCCGGTTCCTTCACGAAGGTTAGGCCGATCCCTGGGCGTCGATCTGGTGCCATACAAGGTCTGTTCATACGACTGTATTTACTGCCAGCTCGGGCGAACCAAAGAAAAAACAATCGAGCGAAAGCCCTATGTGCCGGTGAACAAAATCCTGGAGCAGGTATATCAAAAGCTGAAAGAGGGAGTCCGGGCAGACTACATCACAGTGGCAGGTTCAGGAGAACCCACCTTGAACAGCCAAATAGGATCATTGATTCGCGATATCAAGAAACACACGGAGATTCCGGTGGCTGTGTTGACCAATGGCTCCCTCTTGGGGGACAGTGAGGTCCGTGAATCGATAATGGAGGCTGACGTGCTGTTGCCCTCTCTTGACGCCCACGATCAAGAGGGATTTGAAACCATCAATCGCCCACATCCTGAGATCAAGTTTGAAACCATGGTGGAGGGCCTGATTGATTTCCGAAAGGAATATCCGGGTGAGATATGGCTTGAGGTCTTTGTCCTGGACGGTATCAACGCCACGGAAGCCGATGCAATACAATTCAAACACTGGATTGAAAGGGTGAATCCTCAAAAGATTCACATCAATACAGCGGTTCGTCCTTCGGCAGAGACGTACGCACGGCAAGTCTCCCCGGAAAAGATGTCCAGGTTTTGCAAAATCCTGGGTGAAAGGGCCGAAGTGATTACGCCGTATAAGGATCTGGAAAAGCATGAGAGAAGGGCCGACGTTGAGGAGGACCTTTTGGACCTCCTTGCAAGGCGTCCGTGTACGCTGGATGACATTTCTTCCGGGCTGAATGTGCATAAGAATGAAATCTTGAAATACATTGGGGCGTTGGTCAAGAACCATAGGGTCCACATCGTGAACAAGGGCTCTGTGGTTTATTATCAATCCAACCCGGATAGACCGGAAATACGAAGCACGAAATCCGAAATCCGTACTGTTCTCAAGGCGTGAGCCGCAAACAAATCCAAATACTAAATGTTCAAATGTTCAAAACTGTAGAAGCCGTCTCAAGCGCGATTGAAAATGTCAGAATTGGTTATCGTTTTTTATTTTGAATTTTTGTCATTCGATATTGTTTCGTATTTCGATATTCGTATTTCGAATTTATTTTCTGCCACAAGAAACACGAACTTTACAACTAACGGACTAAGATACCTATAGTGACACTCAAACAAAAAATAGAAGATGCCTTGAGGGGCGTCATCGACCCTGGCACCAATCTTGACATCATGCGTATGAAACTGGTCAGGGACCTTTTAATCGACCACGATGGCATGGTCAGCTTGACGTTTCGCCCTTCTTCTCCGGTCTGTCCCTTGGCTTTCAAGCTGGCCTATGACATTAAAAAGGCCGTTCAACAGACAGAAGGTGTTAAGGGGGTCAAAGTCAAGGTTTCGGGATACAATAGGGCCGATGAGCTCATGGAAGTATTGAATCAGGCAGGGAAGAACTAAGGGGCTTCGCCCCAATTGGAATAATGGAATGATGGAATATTGGAATGATGGGTTAGGAGGTATGAAGACAATTAGAAAATGTTACACT
>DAOVOU010000281.1 GCA_030629475.1 Desulfobacterales bacterium
AAGGTTTTCTCGCCTGCTCCCTATCTAATGTTGGAGGGTCGAGGACCGCTTCGCTTGAGGATCGTTTTACTTGAGGCAAAAGCAAGAAAATAGTCTACCTCCGACCTCAAGCGTAGCGATCCTCAAGTCCGCCGCAGGCGCACGCTCCTACAACCTCCGCTGGTTCGGACTTAGGCGCTAATTTAATGTTTCGGGATTTTCACGTTGATACTTATGGGTGGCATGGACAAACTTGTTTGTCCGTGTCCTTTTGACATAGGTATGAACGAACAGATGATGAAAATACAAAATCATCTATCGCTAATTCCACGTTTCGCTCCCCACTGTACCAGCTCGCACTCGACCATTTCCATTCTTCAGGAATCGATACAAGACCTCTTTTAACTGGATTATTATGAATATACATTATCTTTTCCAAAAGTTCATTTTCACTATGGATATTTCGATCATATCCAGGACCAGTTTGCCAGAATCGAAAGACCTTCCGCCTCCCCCGCTGGACGGTTAATTTTTCCAGCCAATCTCGATTATGGTCACGGAGGAAATGTTTCGCCTTCCTGGCTACGGATTGCTTAATAGCTTTTAAAAACAATGCAATATCATAAATCGCAAACAACGGGAAAACAATAAAATGAGCATGTTCTGGCATGATCACATAGGCTAAAAGCGCAAAGTTATATCTTTTTCTTGCATCTACCGTTGCCTGAATGAACCAACGTCTTGTTCGTTCCCGACTCAATAATGGAAGCTGTTGGTAACAGGAAAATGTTAAAAAGTGAGCATGACCGGGATCGTTGAAATGGTGAATAGTTTTTCTTTTTTGTTGCTTCATATAGACATCTTTTGCACGGACAAACAAGTTTGTCCGTGCCACCCTGTCATCCATCCCATCATTCTTTTAAGTTAGCGCTTATGCAAAGTCCTCCTCACCATCTTTATTCCAAGACCTCGATTTGAGAGGGATCATCGATGACCATCTCAGGACGGCCTTCAAAGCCCTTAATCAGGCCCCAGGCTCTGACTTTCTTCCTTTTGTAATAGCTAGCTGGAGATACACCCTGAGACTCAAAACGATCCAGCATGTTCCTGAAGATGGTAATATGGAAATGTGACTCGTAAGGTCTTCCAAAACTTAGCCGGATTACCTTTTCTCCTTTATAGGTATTCTGAACCTTTCCCTCTACTACCTTTATTCTTCCAATATACCGCACTGCCTTATCAGTGGAGATGGGGTGAGATTTGACTTCACGCCAAAAACCTCGATCATTCTCTTTTGCACCTTTCTGTAATCTCACCAGAAGGCTAGCATGCTTGACATTGGGAGGATAAATATACGTGAGTGCATATCCTCGGCCTATCATCCGCCCATTTACCAGATTATCTCCAACATAGACATAGGCCAGCAGTCGGTCAAACTTGTCCCTCTTCACTACATCATATTCCAGCCGGACCCTCTTTCCCTCCACCAGCTCTTCGTTAAGGGCCTTTGCCGCTTCAGCAAAGGGTTCAGGATCATAAATCCACCTTCCTCCCTCTTTTCTCCCCAACTCCGGAGCATTTATACCAATGTATCTGACGGTATATCCACCCGTTACCCTTATAGTGTCTCCATCGCTCACATCTTCTACTGTTACTTCTTTAGGAAACCTTTTGCGGGAAGTAACAACGTACTTATAAAGGGAGAATATTAACACTACAAAGGCAATTGCAGCAATGACCAGATATTTCATCTATTGCTCCTTCAATAAATACGTAATAAGGCCGTAATCTACCTTCCCGTCTTCATCAGCTCAATGAACTCATCAAACAGATATCTCGCATCATGAGGGCCAGGGGAGGCCTCCGGATGATACTGCACCGAGAGAATGGGCAGAGTTCGATGTCTCATACCCTCCAGGGTCTGGTCGTTCAGGTTGATGTGAGTGATTTCAATATCCGGATCTTTGATCGATTCAATATCCACACAAAAGCCGTGGTTCTGGGCTGTGATCTCCACCTTGCCAGTGGATAGATTCTTGACCGGATGGTTTGCCCCACGGTGACCGAATTTCAACTTATAAGTCTTGCCACCAAAGGCAAGCCCCAGAAGTTGGTGGCCCAGGCAAATTCCAAAGATGGGATAGTCCGGAATCAGGCGCTTGATGGTATCAACGGCATAGGTAATTGGCTCGGGGTCCCCGGGGCCATTCGAAAGCACGATGCCATCGGGGTTCATGGCCCTGATTTCCTCAGCACTGGTATGAGCCGGCACAATCGTTACATAGCATCCCCTTTCTGCCAGGCTTCGGGCTATGTTGAACTTCATGCCGCAATCGAGTGCCACAACATTAAAGCGGGCCCGTTTTTCCTGGGGCCACCCGTAGGGTTTGTGGCAGGTGACCTCCTTGACCAGATCCCGACCCACAAGCCCCTGGGAGGCCCTGGCTTTTTCCACCAGGGAACCAGAATCAAAATCATTTGTTGAAATGACCCCCCTCATCGCCCCTGCCAGCCTGATATGGCGTGTCAACGCGCGGGTATCGACTCCTTCAATGCCGATAATACCCTGGTTGTTTAAATAACCGGCCAGGGTCTGTTCAGATCGCCAGTTGCTCGGCAGTGGCTCATATTCTCGAACAACGAATCCCTCAACCTGAATCCCTCCTGATTCGATATCTTCAGCATTGATCCCATAGTTGCCGATGAGGGGATACGTCATGGTGACAATCTGGCCCTTATAAGAAGGATCTGTCAGGACTTCCTGGTAGCCCGTCATGCTTGTATTGAAAACGACCTCACCCGATACCTCTCCCTCTGCGGCAAAGGTATTGCCATGAAATACGGTTCCGTCCTCTAAGGCCAATAATGCTTTCATCCTACCACCGCATACGCACTTTCACGCCACGCTGGTGCAGCTCGTCCTTGATCTGCCGGATTGTGTATGTCCCGTAGTGGACAATAGAGGCCACGAGGGCGGCATCGGCCTTACCCTTGGTCAGCACATCGTACATATGACTGATGTTTCCGGCACCGCCCGAGGCGATGACCGGGATGTTCACGTTTTCAGATATGAGGGGGGTCAAGGCCATTTCATAGCCCTGCTGAGAACCATCTGCATCAATCGAATTCAGACATATTTCGCCTGCCCCCAATTTTTCCCCCTCCTTGGCCCACTCAAGGGCATCGATGCCCATATATGTCCTGCCGCCGTGGATCACGATCTCATAGCCTGATGGGATCTTATCAGATGCTTCCACTTTTTTTACATCCATCCCGAGAACAATGCACTGGCTTCCGAAAGCACGGGCACCATCGGCGATGATCTTGGGATTCCGGACTGCCGCCGTGTTCACGCTCACCTTTTCCGCACCGGCCAAAAGCACCTGCCGCATATCCCCCAGTGTCCTAATGCCTCCCCCCACAGAAAAGGGTATGAAGATCTCCTGTGCCACGCGGTTAACCACATCGATCATAATATCGCGCCGATCGCTTGAAGCCGTAATGTCGTAGAAGACAATCTCATCTGCCCCTTGTTCATAATAGAACCTGGCCATCTCCACGGGATCACCAACATCTACATTCTCTTTAAACTTTATACCCTTGGTTGTCTTCCCGTCTCTCACATCGAGACAGGGTATAATCCTCTTACTCAACATTGTAGCGTGTTTCCCAAGGAACGTTACGTCTTTGGCAATCAAAAACGGCGAGAGGAATTCACGTTTCTTATGGTCAATAAATCCGAATATCGAATATCGAAATCCGAAACAAATCCAAAATTCAAATTCCATAATGTCTCAAACATTCTGGACACCCAACTTTGGGTTTCACGCGAGACCTGACCGTCAGACGTCTTGTTTTGGATTTCGTATTTTGGTCATTTGATATTGTTTCGAATTTCGGGCTTCGAATTTCGGATTTCTTCGCTTCCCATTAACTCAACAGCATTCACCCTAGGCCTCCCCCATCGAGGGCTGAAAGCCTCCATCC
>DAOVOU010000063.1 GCA_030629475.1 Desulfobacterales bacterium
AAAGGAGTCTGCCCAGTATATGGAGTCCGTATAATAGCGGGGGAGGTCCTCTTCCTCCAACCCGAGAATACCCGCCATTTTAGCAACTCCCTCCCAATCGCCCTTTTCGTAACATACAGCAAGTCTCAAATAATGATTTAACTCTCCCCTTCCATATATAAGGGCATTCTTGATACCTTCTGACAGGGGGACTTTTCCCATCAGGTTCTCCATTGAGTCATCCATGATGGCATCAATGAGTGAAAATAGCCCGAGGGTAAAGAGTGCCGACGGCTTGACCATCAAGCCACCCCTATCTCCCATCAATTCACAGAATTTGGCCCTGATAATGGAAGCCCGAACCAACTCATCAGGCTTGTCAGAGACCAATTTTGTCATCGCCGTAAGAGAGAGGAAGCGCCTTAGTTCGCGCTCTCCAAGAAGAACAATGGCCTGTTTGATGGAGGATATATTCTCCATCCTGCTGAAATAGGCCGAATTGATGTACCGCAACAGCTTGTAAGAAATACCCACATCACGTGATACGAATTTTTCTAACTCATCAAATTGAAAGTCCTCCCTGTTGATTTCGGCCATTATTTGCATAAGGGTAATCCTAAAAGTCGGGATATCCCTCCCTTTCAAGATCTGGGGTCTACTGAAAAAATACCCCTGAAAATAGACGAAACCCATTTCCAGGGCCTTTTGAAACTCTTCATGAGTTTCCACCTTCTCGGCCAGGAGATCGACGTCATTGTGAGACAATTTCTTGACCAGTTCAGATATTTCCTCCGGTGGTGTCAATCTAAAATCGATCTTTACGATTTTCGCCAGGGAGACGAGCGGCATATACTCAGGCCTGAAAAAGAAATCATCAAGCGCAAGGCAGTAACCCTTATCTGCCATCTCTTGGCATGCATTGATCACATCCTCTTCAGGTTCTACATCCTCTAGAATTTCAACGACAGTTTTTTCTCTGGGGAACATCAGGGGAATCCTGTTCACCAAAAGGTCCCGGGTGAAATTGATAAAGGCCCTTCTTCCGCCTGTGATCTTTTCCGTCCCGATCAGGAAAAAGCTACTGGAAAGGACTCTGGATGTGGCTGTGTCCCCATCTACGTCAGGAAATAGGTTGAACATACCATCTCTGAAAAGGAGCTCATATCCAAATATCTTTTTACTCTTATTGAATATAGGTTGCCTGGCGACGTAGGTCTCCATTCTATCTCCTGAAAAACATCCCTAAGAACTTAGGGGCTTCGCCCCAATTGGAGAATTGGAGCAAAAGATCCACAATTTCAATCCGTTATAGAAATTCCGGGACGTCACACTGATAACAGTTTTGATGGTTATGTTGCAAGGCAAGCAAAAATCATACCCTGGGACGGTTTATTACGGAGAATATACGAAATAGCAATCTTGAAAGGGCTGGGCTGGGGGAGCGAAAATTCGCGTGTCAGCATTGTGGTGCTGAAGACACAGTTTACACTAGCCGGTTTTTGAGGTAAAAGAGCCAGGTGGATTTGGGTGAAGCGTTTTTTGAGGGCGCTCGTGCACAGAAAAAAGACTGGCTGGCGCATAGTATGCACCCTGTTGCTGCTGTGCCTTGGCATTAAGGTTTTCGCGATGCTGTTCGAGGGAAGATTTATCTATTTCCCGGAAAAGTATCCTGGAGGGATATGGGAGGTTCAAGGGGCCAGGGCGGGGAAGGGACATATTGTCCCGGCAATCGAAGACTCCAGCTTCGTCAGCCAGGATGGGGTGAACCTGCACGGCTGGTACTGTACACCGGGCCGGGTGAGTGATGACTCATTCTCATCACATCAAGCTGAGATGGTTCTCCTCTTTTTTCACGGCAACGCGGGCAACATCACCCACCGGTACGACATGATCCAGAGGCTTATGGCTCTGCCGGTCAATGTCTTCATCATCGATTACCGGGGATACGGGAAAAGCCAGGGTAGTCCCTCTGAAAAGGGCCTGTATCTCGACGCCCAAGCGGCCTGGCACTACCTTGTCTTCCAACGCCGGATACCCGCCAGGCGCATCATCCTGTTCGGGGAATCCCTGGGCGGGGCTGTGGCCATCGATCTCGCGACCTGCGTCAGGCCACAAGGGCTCATCGTGCAGTCCAGTTTCACGTCCATCCCGGATATGGTCAAGACCATTTTCCTGTTTTTCCCTCGCTTTCTCGTGCGCACCAAAATGGATTCCGTACGTAAGATCCCCAACGTTAGCTGCCCAAAGCTGTTCATCCACAGTCAACAAGACGATGTAGTCCCGTACAGGTTTGGCCGCCGCCTCTTCGAGGCCGCAAGCGAGCCGAAGCAATTTTATGAAGTTCCGGGTGCTTCGCACAACGAGACCTTTCTGGTCGGAGGCGAGGCATACCTGGAGGTGCTGCGACGCTTTGTCCGGTCCTGCGAGCAGGCCCATGCACGCCACCCCGACTGAGCATAGTGAGGGGCTCATGATGAATTCAATGACTTTGCCAGATATCAGGAATCGCCTCTTACTAACAAGCTACAGTATTGTATTCGCTTTTGTATTGCTGCTGGGAAGCGGATGTGGAGCGCTACGCCGAGCTGAAATTCGCAGTGTTGCCGGAATTTTTTCGGGTCCGTCCGGATCAAATGTGTTCGTGCAGGACGATGATCCTGAATTGATTCGTGACGCCTTACCATTCGTCCTCAAGACTTACGAAGCACTGCTGGCTTCCGACCCGAAGAATCGCGATCTCTGCCTGACCACGGGTGATGCATTTGTAAAGTATGCCAGTGCATTTGTCCACGCAGATGCAAAGAGGTTAGAAAAAGTCGATTTCCAACGCGCACAGTCTCTTCGACGCCGCGCGAAAAAGCTATATTTACGCGGACGAAATTATGCCCTGGCCGGGCTGACGCTTGATTATCCTGACTTTGAAAAAAAACTGCGCGAAGATCCTCAACAGGTCCTGCATGCTTTATCAGACAAAGATGTGCCGTTGCTCTTCTGGGCTGCCGCGGGTTGGGCAGGGGCGATTTCCACGGATGTGAACAACATGTCTCTTGTAGCCGAACTCCCCGTGGTAGAGGCCATGATGTGCCGATCCCTGGAACTCGACGAAGATTTCGAGGGAGGGGCCATTCATGAGTTTTTTATAACCTATGAGGGAAGCCGCTCGGAAGCAATAGGGGGAAGCGCAGAACGTGCCAGGGACCATTTCGCTCGCGTTGTACAGCTCACCCGGGGCGAGAAGGCTTCGCCTTACGTATCGCTTGCGTCATCTGTCGCAGTCCGCAAACAAGATTATCAAATGTTTAAAGATCTCTTGCAGAAAGCTCTTGCTATTGATCCGGACGCTGTGCCCAAATGGCGCCTTGCCAACATATTGGCGCAGGAAAAGGCACAGTGGTTACTGGATCTCAGCGCAGACCTTTTTTTGGATTACGAGGAGGCTGAACCGTGAAAACAGTGATCCTTTGGGTATGTATTAATGTAGTTGCGCTGGGAGTTACTCCGGCGTTTTCACAAGTCATCAAGCTTGGCACGGTCGCGCCTGAAGGCTCGCCCTGGCATCAAGCAATGTTAGAAGTAGCCCAAAAGTGGAAAGAGCTGAGTGGTGGCAAGGTCACGGTGAGAATCTATGCAGGGGGTGTGGCCGGGGATGAAAAGGACATGTTACGTAAGATCCGCATTGGGCAATTGCACGCCACGGCCCTTACGAGCTCAACGCTTATCGATATTGTTCCCGACATCGAGGCCATCTCATTGCCCATGTTGGTCCGGACCGATGGGGAACTTGATTACGTCATAGAAAAGCTGGGTCCCGAATTCGAAGCCCGCCTGGCCAAGAAGGGATTTAAGGTCCTTAACTGGAGCACCACAGGTTGGGTCCACTTTTTTACAAAGGAACCGGTCATAACGCCCGACGACATGAAGAAGCAGAAACTCTTCTTCTGGGGCTCGGATACAACCTATGTGGAACTGATGAAGACCTGGGGGTTCAATCCTGTCCCCCTGGCGATCACGGACCTGCTACCATCACTTCAAACTGGCCTGGTGGACTCGTTTCCCGCACCGCCAGCCGCGGCCTTGTCCTTCCAGTGGTTTGCATTGGCACCCCATATGACTGATCTTCGCTGGCAGCCGCTTCCCGGAACAACGGTCGTCTCAATGAAGCGATGGAACAGTATCCCACCGGATCTGCGGCCGTTACTTGAAGATGTCGCCCGCGAGGTAGGGACACGGTTGCAGAAACGAATTCGCGAATTGGAACAGGAGGCAATTGTGGCCATGAAGAAGCACGGGCTTACTGTTCACGCAGTTCCCCCGGAGGTCGAAAAAGAATGGAGTACTCTTGTTCGGGAAAAAGGATATCCGGTCTTTGTGGGGCCGCGCTTTTCTAAAGAGATGTTTGATACCGTTCGCAGGTTATTGGATGAATACCGATCCAGGGGCCTTTAGACCACGACGCCTGGCCTGGTGGGCAGGCCGGACCGAGGACGCCATACTGGCCATAGCGCTGTTGCTCATGGCGTTGATCCCGGTTGTCGAATTGGTTGGGCGTACCTGGTTCAGTACCGGTATCCCGGGTGCAACAGAATATCTCCAGCATCTCACACTGTGGATCGGGTTTCTCGGCGCTATGCTCGCCACACGGGAAAAGAAACACCTTAGGATCGCCGTGGCTATGAGCTGGCTTCCGCCGGGTGTCAGCCGTGTCGTTGATTGTCTGGGGGGCTTCATATCGGCTGCTGTTTGTACTGGCTTGTTTGGCGCCAGCCTGCAATTAGTCGTAGCCGAAGCCCCTGGATTGCCTCCCTGGACGGCTAAGATAATACCTGACTTTGTCGAGCGCTGGCTCGATCCCTTTGGTCTCTTTGAAAGCGGTAGCTTGACAACTGTTGGAGGGTGGATTCCAATCTGGGTCGCCGAAGCCGTTATGCCCTTTGGCTTCGCGGTCATGGCCATTCGTTTCATTCTCCACGCATCAAAACGCGGTTCGGTTAGAGCCATGGTTGGACTCAGTCTTCCTGCAATGATTCTGCTGCCGATCCTTTTTTCCGACTCCGCTTCACAACTTGTTCTGCCAGGGCTCATATTGCTGATCGTGGCGGCACTCCTTGGAACGCCCCTCTTCATCTTGCTGGGTGGCGCGGCTCTTTTGCTTTTCTGGGGTGATGGTGTAACGGTCGCCGCGATACCTGCCGAGACGTATCGTATAGTGGCATCACCGATCTTTCCGACTATACCGCTATTGACGCTGGCCGGCTTCATTCTTTCTGAAGGGCATACCAGCGAACGCCTCGTTCGCGTCTTTAGGGCCCTGTTTGGATGGATTCCGGGTGGATTGGCTGTAGCCGCAACGCTACTGTGTGCCTTCTTTACAACATTCACGGGGGCATCCGGCGTGACCATTCTTGCCCTGGGCGGGCTCCTCTTACCTGTGCTCTTGAAAAGCGGTTTCAGAGAGAATTTTTCCGTAGGACTGCTCACCTCAACAGGTAGTCTGGGTCTGCTGCTGCCCCCGAGCCTGGTTGTTATCCTGTATGGCGTTATCGCACGTGTACCGATTATTGACATGTTCAAAGCCGGACTTGTGCCAGGGATTTTGCTGATTGCTCCTATTTGTCTTGTTTGCATATGGCAAGGGTTTAAGACCGGTGCCGGCCGGGCCCCATTTCGACTTCGGGAAGCCGCTGCCGCGATTTGGATCGCAAAATGGGAAGTCATCATGCCGATCCTTGTGTTGGTGCTTATCTTCGGCGGATTCTGTACCCTGGTAGAAGCCTCTGCCGTCCTGGTGGTCTATGCGTTGATAGTGGAGGCTTTCATTTATCGCGATCTGGGCCTACAAGTACTCGTAACCATGCTCGTCAAATGTGCTGCCCTGGTAGGAGGCGTCCTCATTATTCTCGGCGTGGCTATGGGATTAACAAGCTATCTTGTTGACGCGCAGGTTCCGATGCATGCCGCCACCTGGGCGGCAAAGCACGTTCATACCAGGTGGTTATTCCTTTTGACATTAAATGGAGGGCTGATCATTGTCGGATGCTTGATGGATATCTATTCCGCCCTGGTCGTAGTAGTACCCCTGATATTACCTGTGGCCGAGTCATTCGGAGTCCATCCCGCCCATCTCGGCATTATTTTTCTGGCCAATCTGCAATTGGGCTACCTAACACCGCCCGTGGGCATGAATCTGTTCTTCGCTTCCTTTCGTTTCGAGAGACCGCTTACCGGTGTTTCCCGCGATGCCTTACCCTTCCTCTTGATCATGGCCGTAGTCGTGCTGCTTATTACATACGTTCCCTGGCTGACCGTAGGTGTGCTGGAATTATTAAAGTAACTGGGTCGCCTTTACTCACTATCGGGCCGTAGCCGATGGTCTGGCGGCAAGCAAACGGTTCGACCTGGTATGCTTTGGCCATTCGCACGAGGCATCCCTTGAGAAGGTGGGAAAGACCGATTTACTCCGATACCGACTACCCATCAAGTATGAAGAGGATACAGTTATTTCATGACAATTTCTTACAAGCTCTCAACAACCGTCCCTGTCTTTGAGGTATCATAGCCACCCAACTGGTGCACAAGTTCTTTGAATGGCTGTGATCGAATAATCTCCAGCATCAGTTGGATTTTTTCATCCTCAAAAAATTCTTCAGGAATGACGATGTCGTATTTCTCTGTAACAATCGGGATAAAATCGAGGTCCAGCGCCCTGGCTGCTGCGTAGATGCCAAGCCCTGTATCGGCTGCACCACTGAGCACACTGACGGCCACAGACATATGGGTAAATTCGTCCTGGTCATATCCCTTGATGCTTTCTGGCTTGATGTCAAGTTCTGCCAGCCGATAGTCCAGGAGAATCCGGGTACCTGATCCTGCCTGTCTATTGATAAAGGTAATATCGTCTCTTGCCAGATCTTCGATTCCTGTGATCCCTTTAGGATTACCGCGGAGTACGATCAGGCCTTGCTGGCGATAGACCAAATTGACCAGCTTTACCCTCAGGTCAGGAAGGTAGCGTTTGACATAGGAAATATTGTAGGTACCCGTGTTTGTATCAAGGAGGTGGGAGCCTACTGCGTGACAGTATCCGTTTCTGAGAGCGATCAGGCCTCCCAGGCTCCCCACGTTGCTTGAGGATAGGCTGAAACGAAAATCCCGCACTCTCATCTGATTCGCCAGGATATCGAGGGTGTTGTCGTGGCTTCCAACCACGACCACGGTGTTTTCAATCTCTGCAAGATCCTTCAAGAGCTCGGCCTCCACCGGCTCACCTGCCTTGATCCCCTCCACATGATTGGGAATCCGAATAATTCCGTCGGCCTCGGTCAGGGTGGTCACAGAACCTGCGCCCCTCGGAAGCGAGGAGGCCACGACCGTGTCTTTCACCCGGCCGAGTTTGACCCGGACAAATTCCTCAATACCGAGTTTTGATGCCATTTTTCGAGCAGTTCTAACTCTTATCTTTGGCCGCAGTGGCTCCCGTATGCCAAGCATTCTGCAAATGAGAGGTTGTGCGAACTTCTCAAACGCCATAATGGCCGAGACCGTATAACCCGGATTTCCGATCACCGGTTTATTGTCGATAATACCCAGCACAGTCGGCTTTCCGGGCATGATGGTAACCCCGTGTACCAGTATCTCTCCAAGCTCAGCAATAACACTTGCGGTGTAATCCTCAGAGCCGGCAGAAGATCCTGCGCTGACAATGACAAGGTCGGCATCTCCGGCTGTCGCTTCACGTACTGCATTCAGGATCTCTTCAAAAATATCAGGGACTATGGAGTGGCTCAGATATTCTCCGCCACAGGCCCTGATCAAGGCGCCCAGAATGGCAGAATTGCTTTCAACCACCCGGCCCGGGGAGGGGGTGCCGGATGTGAGATCCTGGTGGTATATGAGTTCCGAACCGGTTGGGATGATGAGCACGCGAGGCTTTTGTTTGACCTTGACTTCGAAGACTCCGCCGTTTAGAAGGGCGCCAATTTCATAAGGTGTAATCAGGTGATTCTGGGGAAGGATGAGTTCGGTGGCCACGATATCCTCGCCTACTTTTCTGACGTGTTGCCAGGGGTAGGCAGCCGACTCAATCTGGACGGTTTCCTTATCCACGTCCACTACATATTCGATCATAATGACCGCATCTGTCCCCCCGGGCATCATATGACCCGTATTCACAAAAAAGGCATCCTTCCCTATTCGGAGCTGCTTTGGCCGGTCCAGGGTGGTGCCAAAGGTGGTCTCTGCACGCACAGCAATGCCGTCCATGGCCGCTGCATGGTAACTGGGGGAAGAAAATCTGGCAAATACTGGTTCTGCCGTAACCCGGCCAGCCGCCTCTCGAGCGGGAACGGTTTCCGGCCGGAGATATTTGTCAAAAGCGAAACGATTAAAGAAAATCGCCCGGGCCTCTTCCAGGGATTTCATTTGCAGGTAGATATGTCTGCCTGTTTTCATTAGTCCGTTACTTGTGAAATTCGCGTTTTTTCTGTCAGAAAATCTTTTGCCGTATTCAATTTCGAGTGATCTAAAGTGTCTAAAGTGATCTAAAGTTGTGGAACTTGCCTTCGGCAAGAACAATTATATTGGGAAAAATACCATAACTTTAGGCACTTGTTTGAGCTAAATTTGACTTTATTTTACAATGCATAAACGCCCCTTGTTTGGTTCCGGCTTGTCC
>DAOVOU010000261.1 GCA_030629475.1 Desulfobacterales bacterium
ACAAATTCGTTGACACTTAAGGTTTCAGCCCTCCTTCGCGAATCGATCCCGGCGAGTTCCAGTGCCGCCGACACCCTCTTGTCTCCGAACCCCAGATTGCTCCCCAACAAGGCATTTCTTAAAGTCTTACGTCGCTTCCCAAAGGCTGCCCGGACTATCTGAAAAAGAAGACCCTCATCGGTTGCCTGGAAAGTAACAGGGTGATGGAACTCAATACCAACCACTTGAGAATCTACCTTTGGCTTTGGAAAGAAGGCTGAGGCAGCCACTGAGACCAGAGGGTAAATCTTGGCACAGTACTGAATCAATACCGATAACCTGCCGTAGGTTTTGCTTCCTGGCTTGGCCGTGAGACGTTCAGCAACCTCTTTTTGGAACATAAGAAAAGCAGCGTCAATGACCTCGCGAAAACGGATCAAGCGTATGAGCACCTGAGAAGAGATATGGTACGGAAGGTTGCCGACCACCTTGAGGGATGCATCTGATTTCCCTGCAAGGGCTTTAATGTCCAACTGGAGAATGTCCCTTTCAATGATGGTGACATTGGAGGCACCTGCGGCCAGGATCTCACTGCCAAGGAGGGCGGCAATTTTTCTGTCTGACTCCACTGCCAGGACATGTTTTACCTGTGCGGCCAAGGGTAGAGTCAGGGCCCCGAGACCCGCACCTATTTCAAGGACTACATCATCGGACTCGAACTGAGCCCGCCTGACAATCAATGCCGCCACATTGGGATCTGCCAGGAAATGCTGTCCCATGGACTTGCGGGGCCGGATTTGACTGGCCCTGAGAAGTTCACGAGGCGATGTCATGGGTACACCGGGGCGACTTTCCAAAGTGACTCCTTTTTTCCCTGTAAAGTGGGAGGCAATATATGCCGATATATCTATTGAAAGGTAAGTGAAAGGCCATTAAAGACACCGCAAAATGGCTATTAATGCGAAGCTCCTAAGCTCGGTTCATCCGACGTCCTGCATAATGGGCAGCCGCGCGAAGGCCCGAGGGGTGGCCCGCATCAAAGGCCGCGCCTTCAAGCAGAACCCCGAGTAGTTTGCGTTGCTTGATAAGGATCTGGTGAATGGGAACGTCGTCTACCTCTCCCTTGGCCAGGGCACGTACGGTTTCAACCAGGTCGAAGTATTCCGGAAGATAAATCCCTCCGCCAAATCCTTTATGAATCGTCTCACCAGGTATTGCGGTCAATGGTTCCGGCTTCTTATCAGAAAGTGATGTAATAAGGAAAGACTCACCATCGAGCCTTTGGGTTCGTAGCAAACCCACATTACCAAAGCGCTTTACGTCCGCACCCCGTATGAAAACCGTACTGATCACGTTTTTTTGATACCTTTCAAATACCTGCACAAGTTGTTGTGCGTGCGGCCTGTCTGAAAAGAGAAGGCAGTCTGGCATAATGCACGCAAACGGTTCATCTCCAACGAAATCTTTAGCCATCCCGACAGCATCCGCGACACCCCTGGGATGGCTTTGCGTAACAAAAACGATTCGGCATCGTTCCAACTGTTTGTAAAATCGAGCATCTTTTTCATAGGGAATGGCAGGGGGAGTCCAATTGCCTGTGATAAAATCCTTGAGCTGAGGTTTCTCGGGGCTTATTATGATGCAAAATTCGGAAATACCCGCGGCCATATACATCTCAAGGGCATATTGAATCATGGGCTTTCCCCCTACCGGCAGGAGTTCCTTTGGGGTGAAGGATGTCAGGGGCCTCAGGCGTGTTCCCAGCCCGGCAGCCGGGATCACGGCTTTTGTGACATTTTTGGGCATGCGATATTTCCTCTGTTCGTATTCCGGATTTTTTTCAAAAATAACACACTTGCTTAAGCCCTTCAACAGGCTGTTCCCAAAGATACGGAATGTTCCAAGTTTTTGACAAAGAAGGACTAAGGGCGAGCCCTAAGAATTTGACACCAGTCATCTCCTTCTGGTATAGAATGCAATCTTACCCATCAATCTAATCTTGTCTTATTGGAGTCTCCTTAATGAGTAATCACAACCAGAGAACGCTGCTGACCGGAAATGATGCCGTGGTTGAGGGCATCTGTTGTGCGGCAGGCAGCAAGAGACGTATTGTCTATGCAGGCTATCCAATCACCCCGGCGTCTGAGGTCGCCACCCGGGCCTCTGTGATTATTCCAAAACGGGGAGGGGTCTTCATACAGATGGAAGATGAGATTGCGTCGATACAGGCGGCCGCAGGTGCCGGCCTCGCAGGCGCGATCGCAGTCACGGCCACATCAGGCCCCGGTTTCAGCTTGATGTCCGAGGGCCTTGGCTTTGCTGCTATGATTGAATCCCCCGTGGTTTGTATCAATGTCCAACGGGGAGGCCCTTCCACTGGTATGCCCACATGGATGGGACAAGGGGATATGATGCAGGCAAGATGGGGAACCCACGGAGACAGACCTGTAATAGTCCTGGTTCCGAACTCTGTTGAGGAGACCCTGCTCCTTACTTATGAGGCCTGCAAGCTTTCTCAGAAGTATTTGGTACCGGTGCTCTTGATGCTCGATGAAATCATAGGACATATGGAAGAACCGATCACTATCCCGGAACTTCCTCCCATACCGCTTGCTCCGGATGTTGAGATCATAGGTAAAGGGCACCGGCTCCATCGGACCGGTCTTACCCATGACCTGGAAAGACATCTCCCAAGGATTAATCCTGATGCTCAAGAAGAATTAGTCCAATATTTACTCCACAAGCTCAAGAAGGATGCGAAGCAACTTGTCAAGTATGAAACCCTCGGGGCGGTTAAGGATGCAGAGGTCATTATCGTTTGTTATGGCTCTGAATCCCGAGCGGTCAGGGCAGCCGTCAAGCAGGCACAGGAAAAGAAATTGAAAGTTGCCATGGTTCGGCTAATCACGGCCTGGCCGTTCCCAAAAGATTTTATTCGAAAGCTGGACACAAAGAAAAGGGTATTTCTGGTGGCCGAGATCAATGCCGGGCAGATGAGAATCGAGGTTGAACGGTATATCAAGAAAGGGACAGTTCAAGGCTTGAACCTGATGGGGGGCAGAATTCACACGCCTGGGGAGATCTTAGAGGCCGTTGAGTCAATGGTCATTAGGTGATTGATGATTGATGATTGATGATTGATGATTGATGACTGACGATTGGAGAATCGAAGAATTGAGGGGATGCGGAGTGCGGATTGTTTTATAAAATCCTTACGGATGAACTCCTAATGGGCTTTTGAGGGATGGACTCTTAATCGGATTTTATGCGTAAGCATTTTATCAGATGACTAATGACAATCAGCAACAAACGAGCAAGGACCAACTTATCAATCATCAATCGTCAATATTCAATCCAAGGGAGTCAAATATGGAGATCGACCAGCACCCGTATGCTGATCTACTCAGAAAAGAGATGATGCCCAACATCTGGTGTTCGAGCTGCAGAATCGGAAGGGTCAAAAACACTTTTATAGAGGCTATTCAACAACTGGGATACGACCCTGACAAGTGTGTCGTGGTGTCCGGTATCGGGTGTTCCTCACGCATTGCAGGCTACCTGAACCTCGACAGCATTCACGCCACCCACGGCCGCGCAATACCCACGGCCCTCGGGGTCAAGCTGGCCAATCCTGAGCTGAAGGTTTGTGTAATGGGGGGCGACGGAGATATCCTGGGCATTGGTGGAAATCATTTTCTGGCCCTGGCCCGCCACGGCCATGACATAAACGTGTTTTGTATGAACAATTTCGGATACAGCATGACAGGTTTTCAGCATGGCCCCACCACACCACTCGGGGCACGTACCATCACCACATCGAGTGGTAACCCCTACGCGCCCATTAATCCGGTCTCCGTGGCCATGGCGGTTGGCTATACCTTTGTGGCGCGCTCCACCTCAGCCCACCCGTATCACCTCATTGATTGCATCATTTCAGCTATGAAAAACAGGGGCCCGAGCTTTATTGAGATTCTAATTCCTTGCATGCTGTACGAAAGGCGCAACAAGATCAAATCCCTTGAGGCCCTGTTTCTGGAAAAGGCGAAAATAAAAGAGACTCTCAGTGAAGAAGACATCAATCAGAGCGACTTCATGAAGGAGATAAGCCTTGGGATTTTCAGAGATGCGCCTGTCCGAGAAAGGCCGCACTTGAGCCTGGTCAAATCGGGCAAGAGAAAGGCCGCCAAGCAGTATGATGTG
>DAOVOU010000043.1 GCA_030629475.1 Desulfobacterales bacterium
AGCTTCTTTGTGGCTCAAAGTGAGCGAAAAAAGCGGGCAGTCTTTGTCCTGGCATCATATTACGTGCTGGGAATCGCCATTGTCTTCTTTATTCTGGGTCTAATCTCAGGTTTGGCGGGGAGGCAATGGGGCTTCTTGTTTCAAAATCCCTGGTTTGTTATCTTCATCACCATAATTATTCTTTCCATGGCGGCCAGCATGTTTGGCGCTTTTGAAGTCACGGTCCCCTCGTCTATAATGACGAAGCTTGGCAAATCGCGACAAGGTGCGATCGGGTCATTCATTATGGGATTGACGGTCGGGGTGGTTATTGCTCCCTGTGCGGTCGGCATTGTCATTGGGCTGGTCGGTATCGTTGCCAAGCTGGGCATTGTAGCAAAAGGGGCGTTGCTCTTTTTTGTCATGGGTTTAGGGCTGGGGCTTCCTTATCTTTTCTTGGCCATGTTTTCCGGGGCTTTGAGTCGGTTGCCAAAATCTGGTCTGTGGATGGTCTGGATGCGAAAGTTGTTCGGCTTTCTCCTGATTGGCGTTGCCATCTATTTTCTGCTCCCGCAAGCCAGACAGACTCATGACCAGCAAGGATTCTATCTGGGGATTCTGGCCATTTTTGGCGGACTCCTGCTCGGTTTCTTGGAGCGTGGTGAGGGATATACCCGAAGCTTCAAGACAATTCGCGCCATCTTTGGTATCCTGCTCATCCTTTCAGGGGCCTTACTTGTGAACGCGGCCATCCAACCTGAGGTCCCGGCGATTAATTGGGTGTACTACAGGGGTCAATCCATTGACCAGTTACAAAAGGAAAATAGGCCCGTCCTCATTGACTTCTACGCGGATTGGTGCGCTGCCTGCAAGGAATTGGACCGTAAGACATTTAGAGACCAAAGGGTCATAGACAAATCGAGAGAGTTCATTATGCTAAGAGTAGATTGCACCTTAACAGACGACAAATGCACCGCCTTAACGGAGAAGTTCAAGGTGTCGGGGTTGCCCACGGTGGTTTTCGTCAGTAGCAAAGGTGAGGACATCTATGGCCTCAGAGCTATTGGCTTCTTGGGGCCGGCTGAGATGCTAAAGAAAATGGAGGAGGCCTTGGCTCAGTAAACGTACTGCGCACGGCAATAAATGGCGTTTTTTGAGACAGCTTTTGTTTAGCTTTGCTGGACAGTTGTTTGAAACTCGAAACTTGAAATTTGAAACTCGAAAAAGCCTCAATTCCAGTTTCCAGTTTCACTTATGCGATTGGAGTAAATAAGATCACTGCCAAGAAACTCAGCTCATGACCGTTCAAAGTATAAGTGACCTCGGCGAGGTTGGCATCATCCGGCTCATCCAGGGGAAGGTATCTCAAAAGCTTCCATCCTACGTAAAAAAGGGGATCGACGATGATTGCGCGGTTCTGGAAACCCCGGGGGACAAGGTTCTTCTCGTGACTACAGACACTCTGGTTGAAGGGGTTCACTTCACGAACCAGACCCTTTCCCCGGAGGCCCTTGGTTGGAAGGCCCTTGCTGTCAATATCAGCGACATTGCTGCTATGGGTGGCACGCCCCGCACGGCACTCCTCTCCATTGGATTGAAGACAAATTCGAAAGTGAGCTTTTTGGAATCATTTATGGCCGGATTCAACGCTCTTGCAGAGAAAACCGGCATTGTCCTGGCCGGAGGTGACACCGTTGAGAGCCCGTCCCTCGTACTGATCACCATAACTCTTCTCGGAGACTGTCTGCCGGGAAGTGTCGTGTACCGCTCCGGTGCCAGGGTCGGCGACGATGTGTGGGTCACCGGCCCGCTGGGCAATGCGGCCGGAGGGCTATTTGTGCTCCAGGGCAAACAGTCTGGTGCGTCTTCTGGATACGAACCTCTGGTGCGGGCACACCAGAAACCGATGCCTCCGCTCGACGTTGGAAAGGCCCTTGGAGGGAGTGGCCTCGCACACGCCATGATCGATATCTCGGATGGTATTGCCAAAGACCTTGGCCATGTCTGTGAGCAAAGCGGCGTGGGGGCTGTGCTCCGGGCTGCTTCCATACCCATGTCGAGCCAGTTGCTGAGACTGGCCGCCGAGGCAGAAAAAGAAGCTCTCCAATGGGCCCTGCATGGAGGTGAGGACTATGAACTTTTATTTACGGCATCAACTGCTGATAGAGAAAAGGTCGAATCTGTCACGGCAGAGCTTTCAGGCATGGCCGCTGTGAAGGTGGGCACCATCATGCGGGACGATGGCATATTGCTTGAGAAACAAAGAGTAAGAGTGCCTCTTGAATCAGGCGGATACTTTCACTTTTGCAAATAGGGCCTACAAAAGCTGACCACAGCGGTTGAGCAGAGGAGGGTAGCAATTGGAGGCAAAAACAATATATGTGACCACAAATAATGAAGCTACTATTGTATGTCATTCATGCGGTAAGTGGAAACAAGCCAATGTAGCTCGATATCTGAACCAGAACAAACCGGTCAAGATAAAATGTAGCTGTGGAGCTGCCTTTTCTGTAACATTCGAGATAAGACAATTTTATAGAAAGGAGGTTAACCTGTATGGCACCTGTTCCATGCATGGCATGGGCAAAGAACAAATCTTCGTAAAAGACATCTCGCGTGGTGGATTGGGATTTATGATAGACAGAGGGACTGTTGAGAAGGGCGACACTCTGACCGTTGAGTTTGTGCTGGATGACAATGCAAGGTCTACGATATCCGAGGATGTGATTGTCAGGACTGTGAAGGACCGGTTTATAGGTGCTGAATTTGTTAACCTCTGCGAACATGCGAAAAAAGTGTTGGGATTCTATCTTCTTCCGTAATCATCATCGTTTCGTATTCTGAATGCCTACCCATCATTCTCTCCGAGGCACAGCCCTCCGCAGGCGGGCGGAGGCCAATATTCCGAAGTGTCAACCCTCTGACGTTTCTGACAATTCTCACGTAACGTCAAAGTAAACCCTAAGATAGTGTTTTACAATGAAAACTGCCTCATTCCTAAAATCCTCCCATCCCCCCTTTGCTAAAGGGGGCGAGGGGGAATTTCTCTGCTTGCGTGCAATGGAACTTTGACGGAGTCCTGGACAATTCTACTTGACGAAACTTCATGGATTTTCTAAATAGGTAATAATACTTGGGGCTTTTCTTACGCAGGAATTTTTGTTGAAAGGAGGTCAACCATGGATTGCATTTTTTGTAAAATCGTTAGCGGCGAGATTCCCTCGATAAAGGTCTATGAGGATGACAGGGTGCTTGCCTTTATGGATATCAATCCCATCAATGAAGGCCATCTTCTGATTATCCCTAAGGCTCATGCTGCTACCATCCATGAAATTGCTGAAGGCGATTTCTTGGCGGTTATGTCTGCCACACGCAAACTGGCATCCGCTGTCAAGAAGGCCCTGAATCCGGATGGGATCAATCTGCTGCAACTTAACGGCAAGGCTGCCAATCAAGTGGTACCCCATCTGCATGTGCACATCGTTCCCAGGTGGTTCGGTGATGGATTGACCATCTCCCAGTGGGAGATGGTTGCAGGCAACATGGAAAAGATCAAGGCCGTAGCGGAGAAAATTCAAGGCGAAATGGGGAATGCGGAATAGGGAATGGAGAATGATGAACCGTGAATGGGCAACTGAAAATCCGCAATCCGCAATCCGCAATCCGAATTCGTAAATAATGCCCTCAATTCTAGACACCATTGGTCACACACCCCTTGTTGAAATCAAGCGACTCAACCCCAATCCCAGGGTCACGCTACTGGCCAAGCTGGAGTATTTCAACCCTGGGGGTTCCGTAAAAGACCGCATTGCCAGGGCCATGATCGAAGCGGGTGAGGCATCAGGAGCCCTCACACCGGACAAAATCGTGCTTGAGGCGACCAGTGGTAATACGGGAATTGGCCTGGCCCTGGTTTGCGCGGTTAAGGGGTACCGCCTCCTTTTGACTATGTCTGAATCGGCCAGTGTAGAGCGACGCAAAATCCTCCGCGCCATGGGAGCCGAAATCCGGCTGACCCCCGATCATCTTGGAACCGACGGCGCCATAGAAGAGGCGTATCGGCTGGCCCGAGAACATCCTGAAACCTATTTTATGACGGATCAGTTCAACAACGAAGCCAACTGGCGGAGCCACTACGATGGCACCGGCCCGGAAATCTGGGAACAAACAGCAGGGAAAATCACCATGCTAATTGCAACCATGGGGACCACCGGAACCCTCATGGGTACCTCCAGGCGCTTGAAGGAATACGATCCAAGTATTCAGATTGTGGGTGTTGAACCTTATCTTGGGCACAAAATTCAGGGCCTCAAGAATGTGAAGGAGTCTTATCGGCCTGAGATATATGAAAAGGTGCGCTTAGACAAGAAGGTCAACATCGATGATGAGGCCGCCTTTGAGATGACCCGGCGTCTGGCCCGAGAGGAAGGAATCTTTGCGGGCATGAGTGCCGGTGCCGCCATGGCAGTTGCACAAGAAGAAGTCAGATCTATGTCTGAGGGTGTGGTGGTGGTGATTTTCCCTGATGGCGGAGAACGGTATCTGAGCACCCCGCTCTTTGCCATACGTGAGGAAACCAACCTTAAATTTTACAATACCCTGACGCGCGCCAAAGAACCCTTTGTGCCCCTCCGACCTGGCAGGGTATCTATCTATTCTTGCGGACCCACGGTTTACGATCGGATGCACGTTGGGGAATGTCGCCGCTTTGTCCTGGCCGACCTCGTTCGACGGCACCTGGAATACAAGAAGTATGCGGTTACACATATCGTGAACATCTCTGATCTGAACGACAAGACTATCCAGGGATCTCAAGAGGCCGGCATGCCGCTAAAACCCTTTACGGATAAGTATCTCCGAGCCTTCATGGAGGATATGGAGATCCTGGGTATCAAACCAGCCACACAGTATCCCAGGGCAAGTGAACATGTTGAGGACATGGTGGCACTGACCGGGCGTCTTGTGGAAAAGGGGTTTGCTTATGAAAAGCTCCGGTCGGTCTATTTTGATATCTCCAGATTCCCGGACTACGGCAAGCTTTCTGGCATCAATCTTGATAAGATCAAGGTGGGCTCCACTGTTGATCTGGACGAGTATGAAAAAGACAACCCAAGGGATTTTACACTCCTCAAGCGAGCCAAGCTTTCTGAACTCAAGCGGGGGATCTACACGAAAACCGAATGGGGTCAGGTAAGGCCTAGCTGGCACATCGAGTCTGCCGCAATGGCCATGAAATACCTTGGGGAGGCATTTGACATTTACACTAGCAGCCGTGATCTGATCTTTCCTCACCATGAAAATGAGATAGCCGTCAGTGGCGCTCTGACCGGAAAACCCCTGGCACGCTATTGGATACAGAGCGAACTGGTGCTGTCGGAAGGAAAAAAGGCAGACCGGGATGCTGCTATTCCATATATCCGGAACCTGTTGGACCGCGGATACAGCGGCAGGTTGATTAGATGCTGGCTTCTTTCCAATCACTACCGGAAACCCTTGAATTTGTCGTATGAAGCACTGGACCAAGCCGGACGAGCCATCCGTAGACTTGATGAATGTGTCCGCCTCCTCAACAGCGTGGAGGACGGACGCCCCTATCCTGACCTGGACCAGCTCCTTTATGACATAAAAACGGGCTTTACAGATGCCATGGATGATGACCTTAACGTATCATCTGCCATGGCCACGATCTTCCATATTGTCAGAAAGATCAATCGTCTAATCATGAACAAAGAGCTGGATCAGGCCGGGACCAGGCGAATCATCGATGCCTTCAAGAGGGTCGATGCGGTGCTAAATATCTTTGACTTTGAACAACAGCCCCAGGATGCACAAGTCAAAAAGCTTATACTTGAGCGTGAAGAGGCGAGGCGCAGGAGGGACTGGAAACTTGCAGATCAGATTAGAGAACGCCTTAGTGCCATGGGGGTGGAGGTTAGAGACGAAAAGATTGCGGATTGCGGATTGCGGATTGCGGACCACTGACATTAGGGAAAAGGAAAAGAATAATTTACCACAGAGGACGCAGATGCCCACTACCTTACCATGAAAGAAAACTACGAGACAATGCCATGATTTCTAAATCGACAATCGACAATCGACAATCGACAATCCTATCCCCGGTCTATTTCCCTTTTACTTTCATATCCCCTTCGTTGGTGGAGGCCATGACGCTCTGTTTCCACCGCGTGGTTGTCTATCATCCGGCCCACTCTAAACTCCAAGAGGCCCTTCGGCCCTGGATAGACAGGGGCTTCCTGGATATTCGGAGCCCATTTGAAGGGGTCGTGGATAAGAAGCCCCTTGAGGCTGCGCTCCGCAATTTCAGGAGCTGGGGACTTTTGCACCAGCATGCTGATATGGCTTACCTGAAAATGGTTGGGAACAAGATTGCGCCCGTTGATCCGGAGACACCAAGAATCGTCTCTGATATTAGGACCATGGCTGCAAAGAGTTCAGATAACTCTGAAGAGAGCGAGCTTCCCCTCCAGCTATTCATTCACCTGGCACAGGAGTTTGACCAGCACTCCTGGGAATTGAGGCAGCAAATGAATCGGTTCAATGACCAGTATCAAACCTTGCAAAGCTCCTTTCGCGAGGACGAGGCCGGTCAGGTACATGAGCCGATCTCAAAAGACCTGCCCGCTCGTGCCCGTCCGCCATCGGCTTTGCCTCAGGCGAATGCCGGGCGGGCCTCACAGTGGCAGGCGGGGCTGTTTCCTGTTACGGGAGAAGACCCGGGCGGTTTTATGATCGAAAAGCGGATGGCCGCCTGGAACCATCTCTTCCAGGAGGATCCTGCGGACACATGCCTCCTCTTTACAGATTCCCCTTTAGCGCTCGCCTACCTTCTTGATGGAGTTCAAGAAAAAGTCGAAGCCCTAAAGTTCAACATCACGTACAGTCAAGTCGAGTCAAGAGAAGTGCGCAAGAACGATCCCTCTTGGGCCGATCACTTGCACGAGATTTTCAATACGGTGCTTACCACGCCGTGGAGCCACACATTGCAAGAAAGGGTTGTAGAGGCGGGCCGTGAAATAGAGGCGGCGATTGATCACTTAAGAGAATCAACAGTGAAACCTCACGACAGGAGCGTATCATTCCGCTGGTATGTCTTGCCTCACCAGATCTCTCGCACCCTGTTGAATCGACGCTGTGCCCTCGACAGTAGCCATGAAGAAGATGAGGCCGCCAGGGTCAAAAATACCCTGGTGGGGTTAATTGAACGAGACCCCTCCCTGATTTTCCACAAAAATCGCTAACGATCATAAGAAGACTTGACGGTTTTCAAGAATTGGTGTACTAGGGCATATCTCAGAATCACGGATGGGATCGTTCTGGACGTAGAACCTGTTGAAAAAACAAAGAAAGGAGGCGTAATCATATGTTTGTACCAACTGTGGATACTGACAAGTGCATCGGATGCGGAGAGTGCGTAGAAGTCTGTCCGGTCGAGGTTTTTGAACTTGAAGACGAAAAGGCCGTGCCTGTCAATGCAGACGAGTGTTTAGGATGTGAAAGCTGCGTTGAGGTTTGTGAGCAAGGGGCAATTACAGTCGAAGAAACATAATATGATCCCAATTGCTGGTGTCTGGTCCTTGGTCCCGGTCAAGCTGGAATCAAGGACCAGCTATCCTACCTCGTTGCCATATAACGTTTCGGGATTTCTATCCGCCTGCTGCGGAGAATCATAAGCCTTTTGGTAACGATCCATTTCCCGCCCAACCTGCAACCCGTATCGAATATCGAGTATCCAGTATCCAGTATTCAGTATCCAGCAACGAGCAACGAATGTCAAATAGCGGAAATCAAAAATCCGCAATCCGCAATCCGCATAGCGCCTGTCGGCTTGAGAACATCGCCGCATTCCTATACCACATATGCCCCACAGCATTTGGATATACGCCCATCTTGTTTCAATCTGAGCCATTCCTCGTGAAGCGGATCTTCTTGCCCCATTCACACAAAAAGGCCTTAATAAAAAAGCAAATACAAAGGATCGGTCCGGCCAGACCAGGACACACACCAGCGGTCCTTGACCTGTGCAAAGACATACAGGCATATTTTGAGGGGATCCCCATAAAGACCCCGTGGAAAGTCCTCGATCTAAACGGGCTCACCCCCTTGCAACGCTCTGTGCTTGAAGCTGTAGCAACCGTTCCCCACGGAGAGGTCCGATCTTATGGCCAAATAGCTGCACAGGTCGGACACCCTCGGGCCTGTCGTTTTGTGGGGACCACCCTTGCCCGAAATCCTTTCCCCATCTTGATCCCATGTCATCGCATCGTCCGGGCTGATGGCTCACCAGGCGGCTTTTATGGTGGAACCGACCTTAAGAAACGCATGCTTTTGCTGGAAAAACGGATATGAATTTCAAGTCTAAGGACGCGTGTTTTAACGTCATCAATACTCTTTTTTCTTTAGGCTCACTTATAAGCGAGTTTCAGACGTTTTCAAATTTAATTACCTGTCGGCGGGCTTGATTTCAGGTGACTTCCCCGAACCTATTGAGAAGTTACACAAATAAGCTCTAATCATTTGCAATCATGCAGAATTATCTGCCTAAGATATCATGGCATGATTCCTGCTTGCAAGAAGAGACGGCGTAGTCAACTACTCAACTACTCGACCAATTGTGAGCGAAGCGAACTAAGTACAGTGATGGTCTGCCAAAGTGTTTGACAACAAGTTGTGGTCTGGGGCAGAGGAGAGGCTGTTCCTGAACCATTGAACCCGTGAACGGTTACAACACAACAAACACACTATAATGCCCTTAGGACTCAGACAAGAATTTCGCCTTACCCAGCAGTTGGTCATGACACCCCAGCTTCAGCAGGCTATCAAGTTTCTGCAATTGTGCAGGCTCGAACTGTTGGATGCAATCAATCAGGAAATGGAGGAAAACCCAGTTCTTGAGGATGCGCCAGAGGAAGTGTCTGCTGAAGGCGGTGGGGATTCTGGGCCGATAACGACTTCCGTAGAGCCATCTGTGTTAAAGCCAGTCACCGCGGAGGAAACGGCTCGATCAGATATCGACTGGTCTAACTATTTGGGGGAATACAATACCCCTGGGCCTGTACATTTTGAAGCTGAAAAACGCGAAGTCCCGGAATATGAGAATTTCGTGGCCCGGCGAGAGTCCTTGAATGAACACTTGATGTGGCAACTTCTGCTTTCCCTTCCAAGCAGGAGAGAGGAAAGGATTGGCAGCGCGATCATTGGCAACCTCAACAGAGACGGCTATCTTCGGGCTACTGTGGATGAGATTGCAACCCTGGCCGAGGCAGACACATCAGAGGCAGAAAGCGTCCTGGGCAAGATGCAATCCTTTGATCCCCCGGGCGTGTGTGCTCGAGATCTAAGAGAGTGTCTGTTGATTCAGATGAGGCAGCTGGGGTTGCAAGATTCCATTGTGGTTCAGGTTATCCGGAATCACATTAAAGACTTAGAGAACAAGAACTACAAGGCGATTTCCCGGGCCGTGGGTGTTAGCCTTGATGATGTCCTTTCTGCTGTCGAGATTATCACAAGGATGGAACCGAAACCCGGCCGGCAGTTCAGCGACGAAGAACCCCAGTATATTAGCCCGGATGTCTTTGTGTACAAGGTGGACGATGAATTTGTTATTGTCCTAAACGAGGACGGTCTCCCCAAGCTTCGCATAAGCTCTTTTTATAAGGAAGCGTTAAGTAGTAAAGGAGCGGAGTTTGCAGGCCATACAAGGGACTACATCAAGAATAAACTCCGGTCTGCGGTGTGGCTGATTCGCAGCATTCACCAACGCCAGA
>DAOVOU010000164.1 GCA_030629475.1 Desulfobacterales bacterium
AAGTTGTTCTCGGCCATACAGGCCACCATGCAGGCCCCGCAACCCGTGCATTTATCCAGGTCAATTACCATACCGTACTTGTAAGTCTTGCCGTGTCCTTTGTGATGTGCCTCTTTCATGGTTACCCCTTCTTAAAATAGTCGAGTGGTCAATTAGTCGAGTGTTTTAACCACCTTACAACTTTACGACTCAATTATTTAACTATCCGACCAAAGTCATAGGAATTTTCCGCCGTAGGCGGACAGAAATTCCGAGACGTCAAGCCCTGGTCAGTTTGGCCCGAATGCCCCAGGTGGCAGAGAGACCGGTGATCGGGTCTTCCACCACGCCCATGAGGCTATTCGCACTGACACCCTTGCCTGCCAGGTAGTCGTCATAAGCCGCATGACCAAGACCCTTGGGAATGCTTATCAAGCCAGGCATGATCCCCTCAAAAAGGTGCACCAGTACCTTGGCCTTCCCCCTGGGTGTTTCGAGCATGGCATGGTGACCTTCGGAAAGACCATAATTAGCCGCAGTTTTAGGATTGACCTCTACGAAAAGATCGTTCCGTTTCAACTCTGTTTCTTCCAGGCTCTTGGTGCAGAACGGCGGGTTTCCAATAGCGCCATTTGCCAGGCGCATCAATTCCGCGGGGATCAAAATGAGTGGATAAGTATCGGCATTTCCCTCCGGGTGTACCGGTTCATAGTGAGGAAGATAGTCCAGGTCTTTACTTATCTTCATGCCGGTCTGGTCAAAGGCCGTGATGTAGAACTCAAACTTACCCGACGGCGTGCCAAAGGCCTTTTCCCATGCCGGGGGCCTGTAATCGGCGTCTTCTATGTAGCCTGCTTCCTCCAGGGTGTCCCATTTGTCTCCGATTGTCTCCTTCAACACGGTTTCGTAATCTTTCCACGGGAAGGCGTCACCAACGGACCTGCCTAAGGCCTTTGCGATGGTCATGATAACATCTCCCGCGTGCCTCGTATCAAATTGGGGCGATACCACTGGTTTGAGCAGGCCGAGTATGGGTTTTTGCAGACCCACAGGCGTGGGAAGATCCTCCCAGCGCTCGAGATAGTGGTGGTTGGGCAGAATCAGGTCTGCATGATAGGCAGTTTCGTCCATATAGGTTGAAAAACTTACCACAAAAGGGATGCGGTCGAACGCCTTGGCCACAGTTGCGGAGTCCAGGGTCGTATAGTATGGATCGGCCTCGTGTACAAGGAGGGCCTGTATCGTGCCGGCTTTTTCTTCATTGATGACTTGAGGCCATCTCTCCGGCAGATATTTAGTTAATGGATACCGACCTGTGCCCGCGCCATCTATTCGAGGCTTACCGGAACCTTTCAAGGCTGTGGCATCCTGGGAAACGCCCGGCCATGCCCTGGTAGCCACTTCGGGACGGGTAGACACGCCCCCTGGCTTGTTGATATTACCTGCCAGCGCATTGAGCGCATGGACGGCCATGCACTCGTAAAGACTTCCCGACACGGTTCCCTTGCCGCGGCCCCAGACCGCCAATGGTCGCTCGGCTCTGGCAAAGGCCCGGGCAAGCTCAACAATCCTTGTGGCCGAAAGCCCTGTGATCCCGGATACGGCCCCAGACGCATATTTGGTCAAGACCAAGCGCTTGAAGCCCATGTACTTCTTGCCACTGGCGTCACTCCAGTCTTTAAACCCAAAGGTATGGTTTCTTATGAAGTTCGAGTCGTATAAGGATTCTTTTACGATCACGTGGGCCAGCCCCAGTGCCAGGGCTGCTTCAGTTCCGGGATTTATAGGGTACCAATTGTCCGCTTTCGCCGCTGTATTGGAGAGGCGTGGCTCAATCTGAACCACGGTGGCCCGCTCTTTCGAATCGCCGGATCGCCATATGCTATGAGCTTTTATACCCCGGACGGGTGAGCCCCAACCCTCTATGAGGCCGCTTCCAAAACTCAGGATGAAGTTTGCACGTTCCAGGTCATAGCCTACCGAAGCCGTATCCCCCTGCATGAGGCCCAGGGTCAACTCGTACGTATCTTCAGCAGAAGCTGTGCGGATGAAATTCGGTGACCCATAGGCCTTCAGGAAGCGATCAAACAACTGTGGGACGGTTCCCCGATCAGAACCCAGAATACAAGCCACTGTATGGGACTGACCTTTCCGGCGCAGATCTCCCAGTTTTTGCACCACCTCATTGATGGCTTCATCCCAGGTAATTTGTTCAAAGTGCCCTGAACCTCGTTTCCCTACACGTTTCAGTGGGCTCGGGGCTCGCCAGGGGCCATACAGAAATTGCAGGCCGGCTGCCCCCAGGGGGCAGATACCCCCATTGTTGATAGGATATTCCTCTCTCCCCTCAATTTTCGTGACGCGGTCGGCAACTTTTCTTACGGTGATACCGCAGCCGCCCGGGCAAAGGTTGCAGACCGAGTCTGCGTGAGTGACTTTTCCCCGTTGAGGAAGACGGCCTTCCAGCCCTCCCAGTTGGTACCTGGGCCAGAGCTCTTGCGACCAGATAGACATGTCATCGATTAACTTCCAGTTCACGGGTGTGAGCATGAAACCGGCACCGGCTCCAGCCGAGAACCCAACCCCGAGCTCTATAAAAGTTCTTCTGTCCAATTTCATAGGTCTTCCCCTTAGTTTAAGTGCCTATTTGTGACACACAAAGCAGGCGCCCTTTTCTCCCGTCATTTCCTCGTGGCACTTTGCACAGTCATCCATCTTCATCCGATCCCAAGTGTTCTTTTGGCCAAAAAGCTTGTAGCCTGCAATGTTCCAGCCCCAGATGTCCCGGCTGTACTTGGTGAGACGATTATACTGGTAAGGCCTCGTGTGATCCGAGTCCCCCACGGGTCCGTGACACGTGGCGCATTCCAATTCACCCATCTTGACGTGGGCTGCATGGGAGAAAAACACGCATTGAGGCTGGCGGGCATAAACGTACCAAGGAATCTCCTTGCCCGGCTCAACATATTCTTTGATGAACTTGGCTTCTTCACGATGCTCTCCCATTGGCTCTTCATGGCACTCGGCGCAGTTTTCCAGCCCGGGAATGCCAGAGAAGCTCCCATCCTCACGGAAAAAATGGCAGCTTTCACAGCCTTCATCCACGGCTTCTTGATGGATCTTATGGCTGAAGTCGACGGGCTGTTCTTTTTCAGAATAAAGGAGTGGCGGGAAGATCACCCAGCCGACAAAGAGAAGGGACACAAAGCCCACTGCAAACGCAGCGATGGGTATGAGAAATCGCCACGTTCCTGGTTTCACAGGAGTAACTTCAGCAGCTTGCTCATCTTCAGCTATGGCTTGCTCTTTTTCTTCTGTTGTGCTCATGGAAACTCCAAATTGTTAAGTTTTTTAATCAACAGATTACGCAGATTACACGGATTTTCGTGAGTTATTGGGTTAAATTCCCCGAAGCTTGCTTCGTTTAGATTGTGAAAATCAGATACGCGATACCCCGTAGCTTGCTGCGGGGTAGTTCATGGTTGAGTGATGGTTGTCCAAACCTAATTTCGTAATCCCGAGATGCCCACCTGCGTGGGGGGTGTACCAAAAAAAGAATTTTTTCAGTTAGATGAAACTTAATGGTGAAAATATTTCAACTCGTGCCCTAAAATGTTCCGTCCCCTTTACCTCGAAGCCCTGATTTTGTCAAGGAAAAATCAGAGTAAGACTATAAAACTCAAGTCTTTTACTCCAAATCACAGGACTAGTATTCCTCAGCTATGGGGCCGAATTTGGGGGCTTCGCCACAATTGGAACACTTTTCTTGCTACCCACTACTCCAACACTCCGTGAACGGTTATGGAAGTTTTTGGCACAGAATGAGGAAAAAGACTACTTGCATGAATTCGATGAGACATCCGAGAGCATAAAGGGGGGCATGCTTGTGGAAGACAAATTGCCATGCAAATAGTGCCGCTGTTAGTAGAAGAGAGATTTGCAGTACCTTCACATAAAGGCGTGCATCAGCCGGCCTTTGCCCTGCTGAGAACGCCAGAAAAGCCCGGGTGCCCGGCACGCTGATTGCGAGGGAAAACCAGAACTTCTCCGTGGGGAAAAAGACCATCGGCCAATCGTAGCGAGCAAAAGCCTTGTTTACGAAAAGGATAGGCCAGTCCGGATTTACCAGAAAAAGGACCATCACGGCCACATAAATCATGGCCATCAACTCGAACGACCACCGGACTCCTTTTGGGAGGGGCGCTGTTTCTAATCGGCTCACGACTTCTATTGCCTTTGATTCGAAATAGAATTCGACGTCCTCAAAATCGCGGAACAATTGATGACGCTATGTATAAAGCCCGGCCATTTTTTCAAGGATGTCCTTTTTCAGGGCATTAAGGTCCTCGCGTGTAATACGTGCCCCTTTCATGCCCCCGTTTAAAGCAATTTCAGACAGATAGCCATGACCGTCCTCTGTGACCAACAGGTCTATATGGGCATAGGGAAACTTCCCCCGCTCCATCACGCTGTGGCACAGGCCAAGGTGGGCGTTAGTGAGGGTATACGGCCTGCTGGTCCCGCCTGCTGTGAGGTTCATTCTGAAGTTATTCTGATTTTCTCGCGTGTAAGCTTCGTAATAGTCACCTGCTACAATGACGCGCAAATCTGTGTAAGTCTCAAGAAATGGCTGCAACACAAAAGGGTATGAACGGGTGTTAAGCGAAACATGGTTATATAAGGCTTCTATACTGTCCCATCGATGGATCCCGAACCCGCATTGCAGGTGATCCTCTTTTGTGACTACCGTGGCGATGCCATGCTGATTATAGGTGTTAATGGCATGCATGAGGTCTACTCGCCTGGCGATTATAAGGGTGAAGGGGATCATCCACTGCCGGAGGGCTAGGGCCTGCGCCACCTTGGAATGGCCCAGGGTTTGGGAGAGGGCAGAGGGGAAGAACCGAACCCCTCTTTCCAGAAGATCGATGAAGATGCGGTGCTTTACGTTCTTGAAGCTAAGCATCCCTATGAAGCAGTCGCCTGCATTCAGGTCATCATAGTGCTCTTTTAGTTCGCGGTTTGTCCGGATGATCACAACTGTAAACTCAAGCTATCACGCTAACGCTAAGTTTCGTGTTGTTTCTGGCAAAAAATATGTTGCCAAATATTAAATAAAAGTGAGCTAAAGTTATCATAATAGTTCAGCCCCTATTGTCATTTCGAACGAATGTGCCCGCCCTGCCCGCCCTGGCGCGACAGGAAAAGAGGGCCCGCAGTCTTTCAACATCCCGGTCTGGGCCAGGGGCGCGACATGAGAATAATACCAGTACTATATAAAAACCCTGCCCGCCCTGCCCGCCCTGGCGCGACGTGCTTAAGTTAACTGCCAGCCCCCATAATCCCGGTCTGGGCCAGGGGCGCCACAGAAACTGGACAGTGCCACAGAGTGAAAAACCCGGTCTGGGCCAGGGTCTGGGCCAGGAAGAAATCTTGCTCGGAAAGTAACAGATCGAAATCTGAAATCCAACGCTGTCGTTATACTTAACTTTAGGCATTTTAGGCACTTCGAACTTTAGGCACTTTTTTCTTCCAACGCAAGCTCAATCAGCCGGTCCAAAAGCTGACCGAAA
>DAOVOU010000008.1 GCA_030629475.1 Desulfobacterales bacterium
ACATGTGTCAAAACACTCATCATAGTCCTAGCGTGGCCTCCACTAGACGCTGGATTGTTTTTCTTCTCTGTACAGCCCTATGGCTCGTTTCCTGCGTCGTGCCTGCATGGGCACACAAGGTCATGATCTTTGCCTGGGTAGAGGGGGATACGGTTTACACACAGAGCAAGTTTAGCGGCGGCAAAAAGGCCAAGAATTCCACGGTGGTCGTTTACGATGACAAAGGGAACCAACTCCTTGAGGGCAAAACCGATAACCAAGGGGAGTTTTCCTTCAAGGTTCCCAAAAAGGCCGATCTCAAGATCGTTTTAAAGGCTTCCATGGGCCATATGGCGGAGTGGAAGATACCAGCCGAGGAGATCACGGCGGTCGCCCCTGTCTCCAAAAGCAGAAGTACCCCTGAAGTCGGCGTTGAAGTTGCTACCAAAGAGACCGTCCCTGCGATAGATACCAAAACGAGCAAGGAGCGACCGGCTCCCACCACCGTGGGCTTGAGCCGACAGGAGATCAAGGCCCTCATCGATGAGTCCCTGGACAGAAAGCTTAGGCCAATTCTCAATATGCTGGCCAACTCCCTCGATCGTGGCCCTAAGGTGGGCGAAGTGATAGGCGGTGTAGGCTATATCTTCGGCCTTGTGGGCGTGGCTTTGTATTTTGCAACCCGTAAAAAAGGGAAATAGGTATAGTTTGCGGTGAACTAATACGGGGAATAACAGAATCAGGTGATAGGGGAAGACTTTGCCAGTGTTGATTCTTTCATTCACCGTCTTGATCCTCGCGTCAAGATTGTTGTGGTGTTCCTTTTCTCCATTGTTGTGGCCGTCTCCAATCGATTCGTGGTTCTGATGGCGGCCCTGGCTTTGGGCCTCTGTATTGTCTTGGCAGCCAGGTTGCCCATAAAGGAGCTTATCCGACGACTCCTCCCTGTCAATATGTTCATCGTTTTTCTGTGGTTCTTTCTCCCCTTTACCTTTGAAGGTGAGCCCCTCTTTTCAGTGGGCCCGCTAGTTGGGACCCATGAGGGAGTGTTATATGCCGCCCGGATCAGCATTAAATCGAACGCTATTATGGTTGTGTTGATTGCACTGGTTGCCTCAACCTCCATCTTGACCTTAGGCCATGCCATGCATGAACTGAGGGCTCCAGAAAAGATCGTTCACCTCTTTTTCTTTACCTACCGATACCTTCATGTCATACACCAGGAGTATCTCCGGCTGGTGAATGCCATGAAGGTCCGAGGTTTCCGCCCTGGAACCAATATGCACACCTATAAAACCTTCGCCTGTTTGGTGGGGATGCTTCTGGTCAGGAGTTCCGACCGGGCAGAGAGGGTTCGCAATGCCATGCTGTGTCGGGGTTTCAGAGGAAAGCTTTACAGCCTTAGCCAGTTTTCTCTAAAAACCAGCGACGTCATCTCCCTCATTGTGATGCTGGCTTTGGTCCTGGCATTGGGAGTATTGGAATGGACAAAAATAGCCTGATCATCAGCCTGGAGGATATATCCTTCAACTATCAGGGTGGGGTCCCTGTCCTTGACAAGCTCAACCTATCATTCTACCAGGGAGACCGGATGGGCTTGATGGGACCCAACGGAAGCGGGAAAACCACTCTGTTTCACGTTATCATGGGGCTGTTAAAACCCTCTTCTGGGAGGATGGAGATTTTCGGCAGGCCTGTTAGGGAAGAAAAAGACTTTGGAGGTGTGCGTCAAAGAATCGGCCTGCTTTTTCAGGATGCAGACGACCAGTTGTTTAGCCCCACGGTCTTGGAGGATGTTGCCTTTGGCCCCTTGAATCTGGGCAAGTCACAGGATGAGGCCAAGACCATTGCCCACAGGACATTGGAGTCCTTGGGTTTGGCCGGTTTTGAGGACAGGATAACCTACAAGCTATCCGGTGGGGAAAAAAGACTTGTCTCCCTTGCCACGGTCCTGGCTATGGAACCGCAGGTATTGTTCCTGGACGAACCAAGCACGGGCTTAGATCAAACAACGGGAAAGCGACTTATTGATATTCTGAAGAACCTTAACCTTTCCTACATCCTTGTTTCCCACAACATCGACTTCCTCACGGAGACAACCGACTATATCAGCTATATGGCCAACGGAAAGATTTCTCTTGACGAGGAAAGCATTCCCCACACCCACGTACACATCCACAAATACGGCAGATATGCCCACAAACATAGTCTCGGCGGGCCACACAAAGAGAGGACTTAGTTCGCTACGCTCGCAAAAGGAAATTCCTATACAGTCAAGTTAACACCCCCACCCTGCCCCCCCTGAAGCATAAGCGCTAAGTTATTTTTGCACCGGATGGACTGTGGAAGGTTTGCTGAAAAAAATGAACATCGAACGTCCAACATCGAACGTTGAATGGAAAAAAGGGAGACCCAGAGATGGTTAAAACTCATTCAGCGTGTACCATTAATTAAAAAACCTGAACTACTAAACGATATTTTAGAGGAAACAGAAGAATTAATTAAGATTTTCGTTACGAGTATCAAAACGGCTGCAAAGAAACAGAAATAGCCGTTGAATGTTCGGTATTGGATATTCGTTTTTCATTCGACGTTGGACGTTCGATGTTGGACGTTCGATGTTCATCTTTCAAAACAATTCCGCACGGCATAAATGTAACCTGTGAATGTTTACAAAACAACTTAGCGCTTATGGCCCTCTGAAGGCGGCGGGTTTGGGCGGGGGTAAAAAGTGCAAAGCCACAAAATTTTTTCGTTGGTTCTCTTGACAGGGGGGACAAAATACAGTATAGATCCAACTCCTAAGAATTGGGGGCTGAAGCTCCTAGTCATTGGTCCAATAATTAGAACCCAAAAAGCCATGAAGGTTCAGGTCACCAGAAGGTGCCAATCCTCGTGGCTTTTTTTTGGGGGGGAAAAAACTTTTTTAGGAGAAGGAGGTCATTATGAAAAAGGGTACTTTCTTGGTTCTCTTCCTGGTACTGGCTCTTGTGACGGCGGGGCGGGCTTCGGCTCATTATGGGATGGTCATTCCCTCTGACCAGATGGTGATGCAAGGAGAAGATACGAATATCAAACTGCATCTTTTGTTCTGGCATCCCTTTGAGGGCCATGGGATGGAACTGGTAAAGCCTGCAAAGTTTGCTGTGGTGATCAGTGGCAAGGAAACAAATCTGATAGGCTCTCTCAAACCCACCAGAACAAAAGGGCATCAGACATGGACTGCAAGCTACAAGATCAAGCGACCCGGTGTTTACGTATTTTATATGGAGCCTCAACCTTACTGGGAACCCGCAGAGGACTGCTACATTATCCACTACACGAAAGTCGTGGTTACCGCATTTGGCGATGACGAGGGGTGGGACGAGGAGATTGGACTCAAGACCGAGATTGTTCCCCTGTCCAAACCATATGGCCTTTACGCTGGTAACGTTTTCCAGGGGATCGTAAAGCTTGACGGCAAACCTGTACCGTATGCCGAGGTTGAGGTGGAGTATTATAACAAGGATGGCAGATACGCGGCCCCTACCGATTACATGGTGACTCAAACCATTAAGGCTAACAGCAACGGCGTTTTTACCTATGCCGCACCAAAGGCTGGCTGGTGGGGTTTTGCCGCCCTGAACACCTCGGACACTAAGAAAAAACACCAGGGTGAGGACAAGGATATCGAGCTGGGAGCAGTCCTATGGGTGAAATTTCACGACATGAAGTAGTGAGAAAAGCAAGTGAACTTAGTTCGCTTCGCTCACAATTGGAATAATGGAATGCTGGAATATTGGGTTAAGAGGAATAGAAACAATTTAGAAATGATTTCTTTCGGCCTTTTATCCCCAACATTCCACTATTCCAACATTCCATATTGATGGCACAGAAAACTGCCACTGAAAGATAAATGATTACAACCAGTTGTAGAAATTCCGAGACGTCAAATTACCGCCACCAGAGGTGGTGGCTTGTTCTATTAGCCCTGAACTTTAAAAAGCTGCTCGAGGAAATAGACGCTTACATCAGGCAAAATCATGGTAGGGATGGTCATCTTCAGGATCATACAGGGCATCATAGTATTCAATCACCTGAGCATGTTCGACGGCCCTAAATCTATGGGCACACATCGGCCTTATTTCAACCCTGTGTCCGGAGCACAACCGGATGGTTGTTTTTTCATCGGTCTCAAGATCTACCAAGGAGACTTCTAACTCACCTGAAATCACATAGAAATGTTCGGTCTTCACTTTGTGGTAATGGCCACCCCTAAAGTGATTCTCTCCCGGATTCAGTGAAAAATACCCAAGGTGCTTGAAGGGTTGACCATCCGCAATCAAGGCCAGTTCGCCTCTGTCCTGCAGGAGCCTCTTTTCTCTTAAGAATTCTTCAGTCACCGGAAGTTCTTCGATCTTAATCTTTTCAGTCATAACAAAATCCTCACCAGTAATGCTTTTTGTACTGGCGATAGTACTCGGCAGTAATCCATAATCACTGATCCAAGAATTCTCTCACCTTCTTGAGCATATCTTTGAGATTATATGGCTTGCCGATAAACCCGGCAGCGCCAGATTCGAGCGTTTCCTTTACCTTGCCGATGCTCGGATAGCCACTGGCAATGATCACTTTGACTTCGGGGTCAATTTTAAGAAGTTCCTGCAAGCATTTGTGCCCACCCATGCCAGGCATGCCAACGTCCAGGATCACCAAATCAATCCGGTCCTTTTCCGTCTTATAGATCTCAACGGCCCATTCCCCGCTTTTAGCCGTGATGGCTGTGTAACCATACTGCCTTAACATATCTTGTTCAAGATCCAGAAGAGTCTCTTCATCATCAACAAGGAGTATTGTTTCATGGCCACCACATATTTCTGCTTCCTTTTTAGGCTCTACTTCTTGGTCTACGTCATTAGCCTCTAATACTGGAAAATAAATCTTAAAGGCCGTCCCCTGTCCAGGCTCACTGTAACACATGATGTGTCCACCATGACTTTTTACAATACCGTAAACCATGGCCAGACCAAGCCCTGTTCCTTTGCCTAATTCCTTTGTGGTGTAAAAAGGCTCGAATATGTGTTCCAATATCTCCTTGTCCATGCCATGTCCGGTATCCGAAATACTCACCAGGACATATTCCCCGGAGACGACTTCCAAATGGGCCTTACAGTATGTTTCATCCAGGATCACGTTTTTCGTTTCAAAAACAAGTTTGCCCCCATCCGGCATGGCATCCTTGGCATTAATCCCCAAATTCATCATGATCTGTTCAAGCTGGATAGGATCTGCATTGATGGTCTTAAGGTCTTGGGCCAAATGCAATTCGATATCTATCATCTTGGGAATCGTTCTCTGAAGTAGCGTGTGGGCCTGTATTACTTCCCGATTAAGATCCATTGGCCTCAACTTGCTTTCCACTTTCCTGCCAAAAACGAGAAGTTGTCTGGTCAGTTCAGCAGCCCTCCGAGTTGATTTGTCAATCTGGTTCAAATAACGACTCTCGGACTCCTTTCCCTCGTTTTTCATTGACAGCAGTTGAACATAACCCGATATAGCCTGAAGAATATTGTTGAAGTCATGGGCAATGCCGTCAGCCAGGGTGCCAATGGCCTCCATCTTCTGAGCGTGCTGGAGTTGGGCTTCCAATTTCTTTTTTTCTTCCTCGGCCCGCTTGCGATCCGTGATGTTATGCATCAAGCCCTGAAGAAAGAGAGGATTGCCAGTTTCATCCCTGACCATAATTGCTTCATCCCTAAACCAGATGGTGTGACCGTCTTTGGTTAACATTCGATATTCAGAAACAAAGGGGCTGCCGCTTTCATGACTTAATGCTACTTCTTTGAGTACGCGCTCTCGGTCTTCAGGATGAAGCTGTTTATCCCAGATATTTGGATCTTTTTCATACTCCTTTGGTGAAAAGCCCAGCATCCGTTCGATTTGAGGACTGACATAGAGAGTTGTGCTTGTCTCATCCAGTGCGGCAGTATACGTAATGGCCGGGAGTTGTTCTACCAGGGTCCGATACCTGACTTCTGACTCTCTGAGCGCCTCCTCTGCCCGCTTGCGCTCGCCTATTTCTTCATTGAGTTGCCGTGCGTATATTATTGATTGTTCATAAGCAATTTCCGTTCGCTTAATAGTGTCACGTAGCTCCTCCTCAGCTCGCTTGCGCTCGGCGATCTCTAACCGCAATTTCTCATTGGACTCCAAGAGTTCAGCCGTACGTCCTCGCACCCGTATTTCCAGCTCGTCGCGGGCTTTTTGCAATGCCTTCTTGGCTCGCTTTCGGTCTGTGATATTGCGGGAAACCTCCACCACCATCTTTGGCCGGCCATCGCTGTCCCATGCAGCCACACTGGCCTTACACCAGAATATCATACGCTTCCCGTCGGCCCTAATCACTTCTGTTTCATGCTTGTGAACCTTCCCATCTTCAAAAGATTTCGTCACCACGCATGGCTCGCAAGGTTTGTCATACCCATGGTAAGCGCTATAGCACTTCTTGCCAACCAGGTCCGGCCCGAACAATTCCCTTGCAACATCGTTGGCCCACACAATGTTGTGTTGCTCGTCCATCATGCTCATGTGATCTGTCACCGAAGCAATAATCCCTGCCAGCTTCTCCTCACTTTCCCTCAGCGCCTCATCCGCCCGCCTGCGCTCAACGGCTTCCTTTTCCAACTCCTTGACCTTTTCTTCCAATTCTTTATAGGTCAGCTTTTTGCCAATCACAACACCCTCCAAATCATTTTTCTTCCTCAAAACCGTTCACGACATTCTATTTACCGCTTTTCAAATTCATATTCTCTCTGCGTTCTTTGCGCACTCTGCGGTGAACTATTACTCTTCCTTGAAACGCGGAACGGATCGTCGCATGCGTTTGGTCTCGCTGCGACGACGCTTGGCCTCCAACCGGCGCCTCTTCGATGCGAGCGTCGGCCTTGCCCTACGGCGGACTTTGGGCTTTTCGGCCGCCTTGCGGATCAACTCGACCAGCCGGTCGATCGCGTCCTGACGATTTCGTTCCTGCATACGGAACCGCCGGGCATCGATAATCAGTACACCGTCTCCGGTAATCCGCCTGCCAGCCAGACGAATCAGACGCTCACGAACGTCATCGGGCAAGGAGGGGGAGTTGCCCACGTCAAAGCGGAGCTGCACGGCCGTGGCCACCTTGTTGATATTCTGCCCGCCCGGTCCCGAGGCGCGGATGAATTCCTGTTGGATTTCGCTCTCGTCAATTGCTATGGTGCGCGTGATGTGAATCATGCTTGCGTCTTTATCGCCATTACTTCGTAACCGTTCACGACATTCTATTTACCGTTTTTCAAATTCATATTCTCTCTGCGTTCTCCCTCCGGGGCGTAGGCCCGTGTCCCTACGGGCCGGAGGCTGCGCACTCTGCGGTGAGCTATTACATTACTTCTTGTCAAAGACTTCAGGATAAAGCCTCTTTGCACACTCAGGACAAACGCTGTGGCTAAACTCGGCCTCGGAATGATCCCGGATATACGCTTCAATTTGTTGCCAATAGCCCTGGTCATTTCTTATTTTCTTGCATGAGGCACAAATGGGAAGCAGTCCGCTCAATGTCTTAACCCTGGCCAGAGCTTCTTGAAGTTCGCCAATTAGCCTCTCTCGCTCCTCCTCTGCCTTCTTGCGCTCAGCGATGTCCAAAAAACTTTCGAGCAGATGCTCTCGGCCTGCTAGTATTACAGAACCCACTGTCTTGAGAACCGGCACCCTCTTACCACTGGCTGTCAGTAACACCCCTTCTGCGGTGTCCAAGTTCTGTCCGGGGTCCGTGACCGGACACCGGCCTTCCTCTGCCGGGCATATATATTTGTAACACACGCTGCCGAGAATTTGCTCCCTGGGAGCACCGACCATCTTTCCGGCCGCAGCATTGACACCAACGATGATATGGGTTTCAGGGTCAATAACTACAATCCCGGCCTGAATGGTATCCAATACAGTCTTTAAGCGCACTTCACTTTCCCGCAACGACTCCTCCGCCCGCCTGCGCTCAGCAGCTTCTTTCACCAATTCCTTGATCTTTTGTTCTAATTCTTCATAGGTGGGCTTTTTCTCCATTTTGGTCTTCCAATGTGCCAAGTTTCCTTCCATAATCTCCCTGATAATGCTCCGGCCGGTTTCTTCGTTTGCTTCTACCTCAATTCCTCAATTCACAATTCCTGAATTCCGGCTTGTCCTAGTTAGTGCCTGAACGAAAAGTCATGTTCAGGCAAAATCCGAATATCGAAATTCGAAACAAATTCGAATACCAAATGACAAAATGACCAAAACGAACTTGTTGAAATTTCATTGTTTTTGTCATTCAAACATTTTTATTTCTGTCATTGTTTGCGGCTGACGCCTTGAGAACATCACGGATTTCGAAATTCGGATTTCGAGTTTTTGACCGAAAACCTGGGGTTTTCGGTCAAGTACTAGTTAGGTTGTAGGTTCGTATTTAAAGAAATCATACCAGGCTATTTCATGTTTTGTTCCATATCTTAGTAATCTGATGAATGACGTGCCAAGACTTCTGAGTCCCTGGTAAGCCAGTTTTTTGTTTAATCCCGGGATATGTATAGCAGGGGCATAGTTGCTGGTCCCGGTGGCCTGGGGGGATATATCGCATGCCGTATGTTCGTCAAGATAAGGCAGTTCGATGGTTCCCACGCAGCAATCGCCACCTTCGGAAATGAGCCTGGGGATTTCCGGAACCTTGACATCAGGATTCAAGGGATAGAATGTGCCGGCCTCCATGGCAGCAATAATCGTCCTACATATTTCAGGACATCGGGCTAATATACGGCCCAGGGGGCATGTGCTTACTACCTTAATGGCTTTGCCCTTGGTCTCCATTCTCCAGACACCCTTCACATCACAAAGCCCATCATCAAAGTCCAGGATACGTCCTAAACTCCGGGCATCGTTTACATCAATGTTCAAAGCCTCTTTTAGGATAGGAGCTCGATCAATGCCCATTTGGTACATAATCAATTGGAGAGCCTTAATTCCCTTTTTTCCAAACAGCCCGTTGACTGCCGGAAAAAGCAGGGTCATAAATGCTGCCATAATCTTGATGAAGGATATATCGTAGGCGTTCACAGGTTCAGAGTTCACCGTTCAGGGTTATCTTTCTGTAGGCGTTGACAGGTTCAGGGTTCACCGTTCAGATTTTCGGCTAACCCTGAACCCGTGAACGGTTACATCAAATCCAATGTTAATTGAGCAGTACTCCGGGCAATTTCTTCACAAAACCCCCTGGTTTTCGACTCATAGGTTTTACCCAAGATGTCAGTACAATCTGCGCTGCCAAATCGTGATACGAATTTTCTGTATAGCCTGCCCACACGGAGGCTGGTTTTAAAGGATGGATGAAGATGCTCATTTTGAAAAACTCTGCTTCCTTCTTTCATGGCCACTAACGCTGCTCTAAAGAGCCTGGTAGGCTGTGTCCTTTGTAGTTCGCTTCCATAGACTATGCCCAGTGCAAAAACTCCGCCCATGAAAGCACCGCATATATCGCCTTGAAATGCTATACCCCCCGAAAATCCTTGGCTAATCTTTAAAATGGAACTTAAGTTAAGGTTAAGCTGGGATTCAATTTGCAACAGGACGGCACTGGCACAATGAAATTTCTCCGCGCCGAAAGGGGGCCTTATCTGATATGTATTTTTTGAAGGGAGTCTGCCATGAGGCATTTGAATAATGTCAAAGACAGATTCTATTGAGGTGTAAACAACTCTCAGGCATCTAATTCCTTTCAGGAAAAAACGCCTGATGTCATAGCCTTCCTTAAATCTCACGCCGGTAATATCCCTACATTTGCTGCTACCAAAACGTCTGTTAAATCTTCGGTAATACTCAATACAGTCACGGCATAAGCGGTCGTAGTCATAATCCTGGTTATATAACCCCAAAGACAAGACTCCTCCGGTGAGGGCACCACACGTATCTCCCTCATGGCCAATACCACCACTCAATCCAGTAGCTGCTTTCAATATTTGCCTTTCTTCTAAACTTAGAAGCCCCTGAGTTGCCAGAAGGACAGCCTGGGCTCAGGTGGCTCCACCGAGGATATACCTTATAGATTCGGAAAAGGCCTTTTGTGTTTTGAGTGTTTGCACGGACTTAGCTACCATAAGAATTGCTATACCCTTTATCCTTTTACCACAGCCTTTATGGATATTAAAGGATTTTCCCTGTCGTTTTCATTGTATCCTCAATGCTTTCGTAACTCTGACGCCATAATATGGTAAACTATCTCATTGAGTTTATCCGGTATTTGCAATATAGTGAAATTATGGTTGAGAAAGGAACTCGTCGTTTTCTGCGTTATTGGTTTCCGGTCCTCTTTTACTGCCTTATCATTTTTGTTCAATCTTCCTATCCCACAGTAAAAAAAACCTATGACCTGCCCCACATAGACAAACTCCTTCACCTTGCTGGCTACGCCTTACTTGGCATGCTATTTCTCAGGGGTTTTAGGAATTCAAGGTTCAAAAATGATTTTGCGTTGATCAGGACGGCAAGTATTCTTTTGACAGCAATTTATGGCGCAACTGATGAGTTGCATCAACATTATGTCCCGTATAGAACGGCGGATATATGGGATATTTTCTTTGACCTGTCAGGAGGGTTTCTTGGAGTCTATATCTATCAAGAACTTTCGGAAAAATATCCTAGAATCGGGCGTATCTAAACAAATGAACTACCCCGTAGCAAGCTACGGGGTATCGCGCACCTGCCCGCCATTGCCACGCATGCTGGCATTCAATCTGGTTGCTGTACCTGGCGATGGCAGGCGGGTCTGATTTTTACAATTTAAACGAAGCAAGCTTCGGGGAATTAAACTCAACAATTCACGAAAATCTGTGTAATCTGTGTAATCTGCGGATTAAAAAACCCCTCCCGGATTCGGCACCGAGAGGGGCTGGTAAGTGGCTTAGAAATTAAGTCAGGGAAAGGGCCTATGCCCAGAGATCAACTTCTCCGTTACTTAGTAAGTAGTAAGCCCCGACAATCTTGAGTTCGCCTTTCCTCTGCATTTCTCTCAAGGGTTCGCTTTCGTCGGCAATCTGCTTGACAGTCATCCGAACGTTTTCCTTAGCAGCAGCCTCCACGAGTTTCTTGCCATGAAATCCTGTCTCTTTCTGGGCCTTCAAGACTGCAGGCATAAGGCGATTTACAATATCATTAATGCCAGCAGTCTCCTTTGCCCCAGGATTTTCCGCCACATGCACGGTAGCGCCCACGGCCCCGCAAGACTCATGTCCCATAACCACGATTAACCGGCTCGTGGAGTGCAGCGATGCATATTCAATGCTGCCCAATAATGCCGGAGCCAGCATGTTACCAGCCACACGTACAATAAACAAGCGGCCCAACCCTTCATCAAATATCAATTCGGGCGGGACCCGGGAATCCGAGCAACAGAGAATTGTAGCATAAGGCCACTGTCCCTTGGTTAGAGGCGTACGGGCATCAGGGCCTACGCCTGGATCAGATAGACGATTCATGGAAACATACCGCTGATTGCCCTTTCTCAGTCTGGCTATAGCCTCTTGTGGCAAAACAACCTTTTCTTCGCCATGACCACCTGGTTCAGAGGCCCAGGCCGTTGGACCTGGGAGCTTAGAAATCGCAAGCGCAGCAGTCCCCATAGCAACACCCTTAAGTACATCACGACGAGAAATCATTTCGTAATCCTCCTTCCTTGTTTAATGTGAATTCTTTCCGATGTCGTTAGACCCCATATACAAATTTGGCACAAGCTCTTTTGGTCCGTGTCAGATTTTACGACGATGTTGTGCCCATATATGATATATGGATAAATGTCAAGGAATTTCTGTATGTTGTACACTCACAGCTTTGAAATGGTGGGCGCCATTCTTGATTTGGAGGCGAGCATCATCTATTTGGACATGACCAAAAAAGGGTATTGTGGTAATTAAGAACCGTGTCTTTTGAAACGCTCTACATAAGAGTGGCAGTCGCCCTCCCTGTTTCCGGTACATTCACCTACGAGGTGCCAGAACCGCTTTGTCCCTGGGCAGTGGTGGGAAAGAGGGTGCTCGTCCCTTTCAAGAACCTTCAAGTCACCGGATACATCCTCGAACTCCTTCCTACCACCAATCAGACAGGTGTTAAGAAGATCTTGGATATCCTGGATGACACACCAATGTTCCCCACGTCTATGATCCCGTTTTTCAGTTGGATAGCAAACTATTATTGCTATCCTGTTGGAGAAGTCATCAAGGGAGCACTCCCAGGCGGCCTGAACATCACCCACGTTGAAACCGTGAGTATTACAGATAAAGGACGTTCTATGCTCTCAAGCCCCTCCCTGAATAGTCCGGATCGCACAGTGCTCGAAGCACTTCAGGAGCGAGGGCCCTTGCGTCTACGCACACTTTATAAAGACCTCAAAGAAGAACTTTCTCCGCGAACGTTACGCAGTCTGGAGCGTGCCCGCTGGATCATGAGGGAGCGAAGGCTCAAGCCAGGCAGGGTCCGGCCAAAGATGGAACGATACATAAAGGCCGTGGAGAAAAGGCCTTCTGCTGAGTCGCTTTCACAGGTTCGGCGCCGTATCCTCAAAATCATCGAAGACCACAGCGAGATCTCCTTAACGGCCCTAAAAGCTGAGGTCCCCTCGGCCGGACCACTTGTCAAGAAGATGGCCGCCGATGGGTTCTTGACTGTGGTTGAACGGGGTGTCTATCGGGATCCCTTTGGCGAACCCATCACACCAGACGGTGGTCCGCCCCACCTGACCGGAGACCAGGGCTCAGTTGTAGGGCGTCTATTGAATGCACTCGGCAAGGGGTTTCAAACCTATCTTCTTTACGGTATCACCGCCAGTGGTAAGACAGAGGTCTACATGCGGGCTGTAGCGGCTACCCTTGAGAGAAACCAGGAAGCCCTTGTACTAGTGCCCGAGATTGCGCTGATTTCCCAGATGGAACGGCTTTTTCGGGCCCGCTTCGGAGATTGCGTGGCCCTTCTGCACAGCGGCCTTAGCGAAGGTGAGCGTTTTGACCAGTGGATGCGAATCCTGCGAAAGGAGGCCAGGGTCGCCATCGGTGCCCGCTCTGCGATCTTTGCCCCCTTTGAACATTTGGGTTTGATCGTCGTGGATGAAGAACACGACGATTCGTACAAGTCCGCCTCAGGCGGACTCCGCTATCATGCCCGTGATCTGGCCGTGGTTCGAGCCAAATTCCAGGGTGCTGTGGCCTTACTCGGGTCTGCCACCCCATCTGTGGCGTCTTACTACAATGTACACACAGGAAAATTCCGGGGGCTCAATCTCTCGAAACGGATCAAAAACAGGCTTCTCCCGGAGGTAAGGATCGTAGATCTGCAGGAGCCAGGGGAGCGCCGCCGGGCCAAGCCCTTCATTACAAAAGAGCTTGAGGATGCAATAGCCGAAACCCTGGACCGTGGAGAACAGACCCTACTTTTTTTAAACCGGCGAGGTTTTGCCAATTACCCTGCTTGTGCCCGCTGTAGGACACCTGTGCGTTGCAAGAACTGCGACATCACCATGACGCTCCACCAGGAGGCCAATGCCTTTAGATGTCACTACTGCGGTTACACACGGGCACAGGCGGCCGGCTGCCATGCCTGTGGTAGTTCAAAAATCAAGCTGCTTGGCATGGGGACAGAAAGGGTGGAGGCCAAGATCAGGGAGATTTTTCCGGAAGTTAGGGTGGCGCGAATGGACAGGGATACCACTGCCCGAAAAGGTGCCCTTGTCAAGATCCTGAAAGACCTTAGGGCAGGTGCCATCGACATCCTCATAGGAACTCAGATGGTGGCCAAGGGGCATGATTATCCCAATATTACACTGGTGGGAATCATCTGTGCCGACCTTTCACTCAATTTTCCCGACTTCCGGGCTGGGGAGCGAACCTTCCAACTCCTGGCCCAGGTAGCTGGGCGTGCGGGCCGAGGCGCGCGACCTGGCCGCGTTATCCTCCAGACCTTCAACCCTGACCACTTTTGCATCCTGACCGCAAAGGACCAGGATTATAGAGCCTTTTACGATCATGAGATCCGCTTTCGAGGGACACTGAAGTATCCTCCGTTCTCGCGCCTGATACAGATTCTCGTTACAGGAAAGGACAAGGAGCAAACCGGTCAGTGCGCTCAGAACCTGGGACAGATCTGCCGGGCACTGCAATCAGAAAACCGGGCATATCAAGAGAAGGTGAAACTCCTCGGTCCGGTTGCAGCCCCTCTGGCCAGGCTTCAGAAGCAATACCGGTGGCAGCTCCTGCTCAAAGGTCTGGAGCCAGGACCGTTACACAGCTTGACCCGGACTCTCATGGACAGGGCGGAACGAACCATTCGAAAGGCCGGAGCAAGGGTGATCATTGATGTGGATCCGGTAGATATGCTGTAATGACATGAAGCCTATTGTTGCTATTGTAGGACGTCCCAATGTGGGTAAGTCCACCCTCTTTAACCGAATTACGCGCTCCCGCAAGGCCCTTGTGGATAATTCCCCGGGAGTAACCCGAGACCGAAACTATGGGGATGCCCGGTGGGACGAGGTTTCCTTCACGGTGGTGGATACCGGAGGGTTTTCTGATTTTGAGGCAGAAGGATTCGGGCCATTGGTCAGATACCAGGTGATGCAGGCCATAGAAGAAGCAGACGCCATCGTCATGCTTCTTGATGGGAGGGAAGGGGCTACGCCGGTCGATACAGACCTGATTTACCAGTTGCGTCGATCGAGCAAGCCCGTCCTTTATGGGGTCAACAAGATCGACGGGCCAAGGCACGAATCGCTTCTATCTGACTTTTCCGTCCTGGGCGTGGATCCCCTCTATCCCGTGTCTGCTGAACACGGATACGGCGTGCACGATCTCTTGGATGCCTTGATCGCTGTTTTGCCTCGGAGTACTCCTGAAGCCGCTCCTGATCGGATCAGACTGGCCGTTATAGGACGCCCAAACGTGGGGAAATCCTCCTTGATCAATCGCCTCCTAAGAGATGAGCGCCTTTTGGTGAGTGAAATACCGGGCACCACCCGGGATGCGGTTGATACGATCTGCAAGGTAAACAAGAAGGAGTATGTACTGATTGACACGGCTGGAATTCGAAGAAAGGGGCGCGTGCGAAAAAAGCTGGAAAAGTTTTCGATTATAAAGGCCCTGAGGAGCCTTAATCGATGTGATATTGCACTGGTCATGATGGATGCCTCTGAAGGGGTGACAGGCCAGGATGCCAACATTGCTGGTTATGCGCTGGAACGGGGTCGAGCCTGTATCATCCTGTTGAATAAATGGGATCTGGTTGAAAAGGATTCCAAGGCTGCCGAGCGATACGTGAATGAGGTTAAAGACCGATTGAAGTTTCTGAGTTTTGCTCCCATATTGACCGTTTCAGCTCTTACCGGGCAGCGGGCGTTTAAGATCTTTGACTGGGTGGAGACCGTATACAAGCAGTATACTACACGCATCAGCACAGGACGGCTAAACAGAATATTTGAAGCTATCATTAACCAACATCAGCCTTCTTCCTACCATGGGAGACGCATTAAGTTTTACTATGCCACGCAGATCTCGGTGGCCCCACCCAGATTTGTTTGCTTTGTAAACTATCCGGAGGGCATCCATTTCTCTTATGAACGGTACATCATCAACAGGCTTCGAGAAGGGCTAGGGTTGGACAGGACTCCTATCCGGCTTATTTTTCGAAAGCGGGAGAAGAAGAAGTGATGCCGGATGCCAGATACCGGATGCCAGATACGGGTTTTCAATTGGGTATCACGCATCGGGCATTTTTGTGTGATTGCAGGGTTAAGGTTCTCACGCCCGTTCCCTTTGGTCGCTCGAGCCCACAGAGTTCACAGAAATTACTTTGATCTTGGCCTGATTTTTTGAGCGGGAAAAATCAGGCCAAACAATCAGCCTCTGTCGAGGCATTGATAACCAGAACCATGACATCTTTGACCAACGTTACAAGAATCTTACGCGATAGTCCCGCTATGCTATGGCGGGATTTAGGCTGAATTGCCCTCTCAGTCCCGCCTTGCGGGACTTAAGAAACTTTGTGCCTCTGTGGACTCTGTGAGAGACAAAAGTACCGCCGAAATCACGTTACAGGGTATCAGATCGCAGAATGGCGACCAATGGATCTGTTTAATCAATCTGAAAAAGA
>DAOVOU010000011.1 GCA_030629475.1 Desulfobacterales bacterium
ACAGACATTGGCTGTTACACCCTTGGACTCCTGCCACCGCTGGAGACAGCCGATTTTCTCATATGTATGGGCTCCAGTGTAAGCTCAGCCGCCGGTATCTCTAAGGCAACAGACAAAAGAGTCATTGCCTTTATCGGCGATTCCACGTTCTTTCACTCCGGAATTACAGGTTTGATCAATGCTGTTCACAACAGACATAACTTTATATTGATGATACTCGACAACGGCACAACAGCCATGACAGGCCACCAGCCGCATCCTGGCGTAGAAATCACCCCGCCTGAATGGGACAAGCTACATGTTTCCATCGAGGCAATCGTGAGGGCCTGCGGGGTGGAACAGGTAGCCGTCGTCAACCCGATTGATCTGGCCGAGACCAAGGTGGTTATCAAAGAGGCCCTTAAGTCAAACAGGCTGTCCGTGATTGTAGCTAAGGCTCCCTGCCCTTTGTATGAGGCAAGGATGCTAGGAAAGAAAAAAGAGGAAAGTTTTGTCGTGGGTCCTGAGTGCAATACGGATTGCACTGAATGCATCGATACCTTTGGATGCCCGGCCCTTTACAAAAACACTGCACCTGATGCTAAAACAACCATGATCATTAATGAAAACCTGTGCATCGGTTGCGGTGTGTGTGCACAGTTCTGTAAGAAGATCACGCTGAAAGAGGTTTAGGCAAAAGGAGTCAACTGATGGAAAACTATCGTGTATATCTTACAGGTGTTGGCGGGCAGGGCACGCTTTTGGCCACCATGGTTCTGGCTGAGGCCGCCACCTGGGCAGGTCATAATACATTGGCCAGTGAGGTCCACGGCATGGCGCAGCGGGGTGGGGTGGTAGAATCCATGGTCGTGATTGGGAATATTAGAAGCCCCATCATCTCAGACGGCGAGGCAGATGTCCTTGTTGGATTCGAGCCGGTCGAGACCTATCGGGCCATGAGAAAATGCTCAGCAGATTCTGTGGTCGTGTCAAATACTGTTCCTATCATTCCCTATACCGTGGCAATCGGCAGGGGACGCTATCCGAATGTCGAGAATCTATTTGACTTCATCCGGAGCCGTGTCAAACAGCTCATCACCCTAAATGCCCATGCCTTGGCAGAGCAAGCTGGGTCTATGCTGGCAGCCAACATAGTCATGCTGGGCGCCCTTGCCATAAGCGGAGTACTCCCAATTTCCAGGGAAGCCTTTGAAGAGACCATCCGAACCAGGACAAAAGTAAAGTTTGTGGAGACCAATCTACGGGCCTTTGAGCTGGGATTTGCAGCGCTGTGAAGCTTATTCGAAGGCAAGAGAGTACTGATGATGAAGGCTAAAGTCATAAGAATTACAAGATCTCTGGTGGTGCTTGTGCTGGCGCTTGGCATTGCCGCGGCCCTCATCAAGCTTAAGCCAAAACCGCAAAAGCAGCCCCCTTCTCCAGCCAGCCTCCTTGTGGAGGTGATGCAGGCTAAGGTCTCTTCACCTGCCATGATCGTAAAGTCCTATGGCACCGTGAGGCCGAGCGAATCCCTGAATCTGGTTTCCGAAGTCAAAGGGAAAGTGGTGGAGATGGCTCCGAGCTTTGAGGAAGGCGGCTTTTTCAGAAAGGGCGAGCTTCTGATCCGTATCGATCCGAGATCCTATGAGCTGGCCGTGGCCCAGCGGAAAAAACAACTCAAACAACTTGACGCAGAACTTCGACGCCTTGACCAGGAAAGGGCAAATCTGGAAATCAGCCAGAATATTGCCCGTTCGGACGTGGAACTGGCCAAGGCCGAGTTGGAGCGCTTTAAGGTCCTTGCCAAACGAGGGGTGGTCGCCCAGAGCAACCTGGATCAGGTAGAACAGAAATATTTGGCAAGCCGCAACAGGATGCTCGAGATAGAAAACCAGGTCGCCCTGATCGATCCGAGGGGTGATGGGCTGCGGGCCCAGAGGGAGCTGGTGGAGGTCCAGCTCAAGGAGGCTCTTTTGGATCTGGATCGCACACGTATCAAGGCCCCCTTCGACGGCTGGGTCCTGGAAAAGGGGGTTGAAAAGGAACAATTTGTAAATGCCGGGGCTTCCCTGGGGCGCGTCTATCGTACTTCGAGCCTGGAGGTGGAGGTGCGTATACCTTTTAAGGACCTGCCATGGCTGGGTGAACCCCGATTGGCCAGTGATCCTACCAAGGGGAATATAGGGAAGGCTAAGGTGATATTCAAAAGCTCCGGTCAGACCCACACCTGGGAAGGCCGCGTCGCACGCATCAAGGCTGCAGTTGATGAGAAAACGCGAACCCTTCCTCTAATTGTTGAAGTACCGGCCGGCGGTTCTACGGTCCAGGGCCATGCCTCATATCCCCTAAAACCGGGCATGTTTGTCCATGTTGAGCTCACAGGGAAAAAGATTGACAAGGCCTATCTCCTGCCCAGATCTGCCATTCATCCAGACAATCTGGTCTATGTTGCCATCAACAATCATCTGGTCACGCGACAGGCGGAGGTGCTGCGCCGTCTGAACGACTCGGTCTATGTGGGCGAGGGCCTTACTGACGGAGACTTGGTGATTACCACCCCGATCAGTGTTCCTAAAGAAGGGATGAAGTTGCGCCTCAGCCACACAGAACACCCCAACCCGGAAAAGCCGGAAAATACGAAATACGAATATCGAAATTCGAAACAATGACCAAATTTCTAAAGTTCAAATGACCGAAACGTAAGAAATCATATTGCAGGGAAAACCTCAATGTTTTGAACATTTGGAAATTCGAGTTTTGAATTTGTTTCGGATTTCGAAATTCGATATTCGGATTTATTCTCTAATACGAAAGGCTTACCGGACACGGCAAAGAATTTTCTGCCATAAAAAACACGAATTTCACAACTAACGGACTAAAGAAGGATAGCACCATGAAAGAATTTGCCCGGTTGAATCGGCTTCCTCCCTATGTCTTTACCACGGTAAACAAGATTAAGATGGATGCCCGCCGTGCGGGAGAGGACATTATTGACCTGGGGATGGGCAATCCTGATATGCCAACCCCAAAGCACATCGTGGATAAGCTGATAGAGGCATCCGGAAAGAGCCGGAATCACCGGTATTCAGCATCCATGGGGATCACAAAGCTCAGGGTGGCAATTGCCGATTGGTATGGACGCAGGTTTGACGTGGATATAGACCCGGATACCGAAGCGATTGTTACCATTGGCGCCAAAGAAGGGATTTCTCATCTTGTACTGGTAACCATACGGCCGGGGGATGTCGTCTTTTCGCCCGATCCCACGTACCCGATCCATCCGTATTCGGCAATCATTGCTGGTGGGGATGTACGCGGGATTCCGTTGAGTCAGGATCGGGATTTTTTTGAAGACCTGATTGCTGCCACAAGGCAGACATGGCCTCGGCCCAAGATGCTCATCATCTCCTTTCCACACAATCCCACAACCGAAGTGGTCGATTTGGCCTTCTTTGAAAAGGTCGTGGACTATGCTAAAGAGCATGACATTCTGGTGATTCATGATTTTGCCTATGCAGACCTTGTCTTTGACGGATATGAGCCCCCCAGTTTTCTTCAGGTGCCGGGCGCCAAGGATATCGGGGTAGAGTTCTTCTCGCTTTCCAAGAGTTATAACATGCCGGGGTGGCGTGTAGGTTTTTGCGTTGGCAATCCCGAGATTGTGGGAGCGCTTCGTCGCATCAAGAGCTATCTCGATTATGGGATCTTTCAACCCATTCAGATTGCATCCATTATTGCGCTAAACGGGCCTCAGGCCTGTGTCAAGGAGATAGTAGAGACATACAAGACAAGACGTGATGCCCTGATAGACGGGCTGAACAGGGTGGGCTGGCCGGCCAGGCCACCCAAAGGGACCATGTTCGTGTGGACAAAGATCCCTGAGCCATACCTTAAGATGGGCTCTGTTGAGTTTTCAAAGATGTTGATCCGAAAAGCCAAGGTGGCTGTCTCACCAGGGCTTGGTTTTGGGGAATACGGAGACGATTACGTTCGGTTCGCCCTTATAGAAAACAAGATGCGCATCAATCAGGCCATAAGGGGGATACGGAAGATTCTGTAGCGGGGAATCGTGAATCCTTCGATTGATGATTGAAAAAGACAATCAACAATCACAAATCGACAATCGGAAAACCAATAACGAATAACCAATAACGAATAACGAGCTTTTAAATCCGCAATCCGCATTCCGAAATCCGAAATCGAAACGGGTGATCAGATGAAGCAGATACACATTGGTCTGTTGGGGTTCGGAACCGTGGGGTCTGGCATGGTAAAGATCTTGCTGGAAAACCGTGAGGTGATCGAGTCGCGCCTCGGGGCCTCCCTTGCATTGAAATGGATAGCCGACCTTGACCTTGAAAGGGACCGGGGGGTAGCTGTGGATGCCAGCCTCCTTACAACGGATGCCGAAATGGTCGTTGACGACCCTGAGGTTGATATTGTCGTGGAGCTCGTTGGTGGTTATGAACCGGCAAAGAGTTTTATCTTAAAAGCGATTGAAAACGGGAAACACGTAGTTACGGCCAATAAAGCGCTTCTGGCCGCACACGGGGATGAAATCTTTTCCGCAGCCTCCCGAAAGGGCGTGGAGGTGGGCTTTGAGGCGAGCGTGGGTGGTGGAATTCCCCTGATTCGATCGCTGAAGGAAGGCCTGGTTGCGGACCGCATCGAAAGCCTTTTCGGTATCTTGAATGGCACTGCCAATTATATTCTGACCAAAATGACCGACCAGGCAAAACCCTTTTCAAAAGTGTTGGAGGAAGCTCAGGCACTCGGCTATGCAGAGGCGGATCCCACCTTTGACATCGAAGGGATTGACACGGCCCATAAACTGACCATACTCCTTGCTATCGCCTATGGCGTACCCATCGATTCTGAGGCTGTCTATACAGAGGGTATTTCAAAGGTCACGCCCCTTGACATCAAGTTCATAAAAGAGTTCGGATACTGTATCAAGCTCCTGGCTATCTCAAAAGACGATGGTGAGGCGATTGAGGCCAGGGTGCATCCCACACTGATACCGGATGACAGTATGCTTGCCAATGTGAATGATGCCTACAATGCCCTCTACATAAAAGGGGATGCAGTAGGCAACGTGATGCTCTATGGACCCGGGGCTGGAATGATGCCCACGGGCAGCGCTGTGGTAAGCGATCTGGTAGATGTTGCGCGCAATATCCTCACGGATGCGGTGGGAAGGGTGCCGTCTGTGGGGTATCAGCCGGCCGGTGTCAAGGCACGGCGCATCAAGTCAATCGAAGAGCTTAAGACCGAGTATTATTTTCGAGTTTCAGCCGAAGACAGGCCGGGTGTGCTGTCCAAAATCTCGGGGATTCTCGGAAAGCATCAGATCAGCATCAAATCGGTTCACCAGAAAGGGCGGGACCTTGTAGGCGCCGTACCCATTGTCATGATTACCCATGAGGCCAAGGAGGCGGCCGTACGGATGGCCCTTTCGGAAATCGATCAACTTGATGTAGTCAAAGACAAAAGCGTTCTGATCCGGATTGAGGGTTGGAGATGAAATACGTCATCTTGGTAGGCGACGGTATGGGGGATTACGCCATTGCCGAGCTTGGAGGCAAGACTCCCCTTGCGGCTGCCCGTATTCCCCATATGGACTGGATAGCCGACCATGGAGAATTAGGTCTGGCACGAACTATTCCACAGGGGTGCGAAACCGGAAGTGATACGGCCAACTTGAGTCTCTTGGGCTACGATCCGAAAGCCACCCTGACGCGGAGGGCCCCGTTAGAGGCGGCCAGCCTTGGCGTCCGTCTATCCGAGACAGATGTGGCCTTCCGGTGTAATTTGGTCACCCTTTCCACGCAAAATGGCATATTGACCATGGACGATTATAGTGCTGGTCACATCAGCACTGATGAAGCCCGGGACATTATCGAGGATCTGGACAGGGCCTTGGGAGATGAGACCTTCCGGTTTTATCCTGGCGTGAGCTACCGGCATCTTATGGTCTGGCATGGTGGGGCCGCAGAGGTTGACACCACGCCTCCTCACGATATTACCGGCCAGGCGGTCCAACCCTACCTGGATCGTATGACCTCTCATGGGGTGTTGCTTCAGCTCATGGATCGCGCGGGCACAATCTTAAAAGATCATCCGGCCAACAAAAGGCGCGTCGAAAAAGGGCTGAAACCGGCCAATCATATCTGGTTCTGGGGTCAGGGATATGTCCCACAACTGGAGGCTTTTGAAAAGAGGACAGGGCTTAGAGGGGCCATGATTTCTGCTGTAGACCTCTTGAGAGGGATTGGTGTTTATGCAGGGCTTGAGGTGATAAGGGTTCCGGGTGCCACCGGATATTTTGATACCGATTACGAGGCCAAAGCGCAATATGCCCTGTCGGCCATCAAAGATGTTGACTTGGTCTATGTGCATGTGGAGGCGCCGGACGAGGCGGGGCACGCCGGATTATTGGACGAAAAGATCTCCGCGATCGAGGCATTTGACGCCATGGTCGTGGGAAAGGTCTTAAATGGAATCAAGGGCTTTCCGGAATTTCGTATCATGGTCACAACGGATCACTATACGCCTATCTCTGTCAGGACGCATACCACAGAACCCGTCCCGTTTGCTATCTGTGGTACAGGGATTTCCACCCCTCAGGATGGGTCTGGCGGTTTCAGCGAGGAAAATGCCGGAGCCCAGGGCCTATTTGTCGCTGATGGCTACAAGCTGATAGAACGATTGATACGGTTTTCCAAATAATCCTTGACAGCGCGCGGGGGAGGTCTTAAAATATTTTTAGTTGTTGCGGGGTGGAGCAGTCTGGCAGCTCGTCGGGCTCATAACCCGAAGGTCCGTGGTTCGAATCCATGCCCCGCTACCAGCAAAATCAAGGGCTTACAGTTAATCGCTGTAAGCCCTTTTCTTTAGAGCTTCAGGTCCTTCATCATATTTCAGAAGATGATTATGTTAGCTCTGTTTTCTGAGATCCATCGATCAAACTTCTTACGGAGCCAGCGTTTAAACGAATATCTTATCTTTGGTACCAGGATCCCGATACCTGCCAAATCGGTTATGAACCCGGGAGTGATCAGCACAATGCCGGCAACGAAGATCAACAGGGCATCCAACATTTCCTCTGCTGGAAGTTCCCCACGGTTCAGGCTTTCTCTGACTCTCATCATAGTTCTGATTCCTTGAAACTTGGCCAGATATGCGCCCAAAAGGCCTGTCACAATCACGACAAGAATTGTGTTGAAGGCCCCCAGGTAGGATCCGATCTTTATCAACAGATAGAGTTCAGAGAAGGGAATGAGCGTAAATGCCAGGAACAGCTTTAGTAACATGTTTGGTAAATCCTCAAATGCTATATCTCTATGCACTGAGCATATGTGAGTCCCTCGTCTTATGTCAAGGTTAAGAGGCAAGTTTCTTCGTTGACGCTGTAATCCTTAATTGATATTAGAATTTATGGGCGAAGCCCCTAAATTCTAATCAGATTCTCTGTCTCAGTGAAAAAACATTTGTCCAGACTATCGCACAAACAGATCATTGACGAATTGGCCGCATTTTATGGCATCGAGTCGGAATACAGGGACAACTGGGGTCGCATCCAGCGAACCCAGGTAGAAACCAAACAGAACATCCTCAAGGCAATAGGGGTGAATGTTGATACCGAGGTTGGAGCAAATGACACATGGCATGCCAGGGGAGAGGGCGAATGGTCACGCATGACAGAACCTACCATCGTGGCCAGTCTCTCCAGCCTGCCGAACAAGCTGGTGTTTCAGGTGCCCATTAGGGCTGAAGGTGGTTCAGCACGGTCACCAACTCAGGACCTGGAGGTTTCCCTGGAAGTCGCAGATGAGCACAGTACGGTCCGGCACTTTGCTTTCACCTACAAGGACCTGTCTTTTTGTAAGAGCAGGCGTGTTGGGAGCAGGATATACGAGCGATGGAGTCTGCCGTTTCCTCCACTTCGGACTCTTGGCTATTACAGGTTTCACCTATGCGTACTCATGGGAGGTCAGCAGAGGTCACAAACCATATTTGTTGCAATATGCCCTGACAAGGCATACATCCCGCCTGCCCTTGAGGGCGACGGACGCACCGCCGGCATTGCCATAAGCCTTTACGGGGTACGATCCAACAAGAATTGGGGAGTTGGTGACTTTGGTGATCTGAAAGAAATCGTGAATTGGATGGCAGAGGACCTTCAGGGGGGCGTTATTGGTGTGAACCCGCTGCACGCCACCTTTAACCGTACGCCTTTTAACACCAGCCCCTACCTTCCCATGAGCCGGTTTTACCGGAATTTCATCTACCTGGATGTTCCCGCCATAAAGGACTATCAGGATGCGCCCGAGGCGCAAGCCCTGCTTGATGCACCCGAGACACAGCGTCTCCTGTCTGCACTCAGAGCCTCGGAGACGGTCCGGTATGAACAGGTAGCTGCGCTGAAGCTAAAAGTGTTAAGGCAAGTTTTTCAAACCTTTCTAAAGAATCACTGGAACAAGAGGGGCAGCAAAACCGACCGGCAGAAGGAGCTCGAAAACTACATCGAGAGCCAAGGCTTTCTGTTGAACAACTTCGCGACCTTCTGCGCTTTAGATTCAACGATACGCCCCCACGATCCAGAGGTGTGGACCTGGTTACAATGGCCTCCGGAATACCAGCGACCTGACACTGAAGCAGCCCGGCGATTTCGACAGGAACACTGGCAGGAAGTCCTCTTTTACAAATACATACAATGGCAATTGGAAAAACAGCTTGCCGAAGTCCAGGACCATGCAAAAAGCCGGGGAATGTGTATCGGCCTCTACCATGACCTGGCCCTGGCCACCGACCGGTTCAGCGCTGACTTTTGGGCCTATCGGGATTTCTTCATTCCTAAGCTCCGGGTTGGAGCCCCACCGGATGCATTCTCACAACACGGTCAGGACTGGGGTTTCCCTCCACCTAATATGGAAAAATTCCGAGAGACCGGCTATGACTTGTTTGTGAAAGAGGTTCAGAAAAACTGCGCCTTCGGGGGTGCCTTGCGGATCGATCACGTCATGAGGTTTTTTCACCTTTACTGCATACCCGGGGATGAGCCACCAAAGAAAGGGGCCTATGTATCGCAGCCGTTTGAAGATCTGATCAGGATTGTTGCCCTGGAGAGTGTTCGCAATCAAGTGGTCATCATCGGGGAAGACCTTGGTACTGTGCCAGTCTATATACGGGATATACTAAAGGCGGCAAACATCTTTTCATACCGACTTCTCTATTTTGAAAAGGACGATCAGCAAGACTTTATACGCCCTCAAGACTATCCTGAATTAGCGCTTGTGACGGTTACAACCCACGATCTGCCTACGTTAGCTGGATTTTGGACCCATAGGGACATCAAGGTCCGCAAGCAGGCTGGCATGTTTGACAACCAACAGGCTCTCATCGAGGCTGCTGCTGAAAGAACGGCAGACAAGAAAAAGCTGTTAGGGTTGTTGCAGGAGTTGGGCCTGCTTCCTGGACACTGTTCCGCAGACGTGAATACCTATCCTGAGGTCACAGGGGAGCTTCACAACGCAGTGGTGGGCTTTCTTGCCCTCACACCCGCGAAGCTGTTCATTTTAAGCCAGGAAGACCTGTTCAAGGAGACAGATCAGCAAAATCTTCCGGGAACAACCGCAGAATACCCAAACTGGTCCTTGAAAATGAAATACACCCTGGAACAATTGCGCAAAGACCCAAAGGTGAGGGCTTTTTGCGAGATGTTCCGAAACTGGATCAACAGATCTGGACGAAATAACCCCTCATAAAATCGCTTCGCGATTTTATATAACGCGGTTACGCCGCTTAAAAAAATGACAAGTGACCAAATCGCAAGAATCGCGGTTCAAATCTATGAGATACAGGACCCTCGTGAGGCTGAAGCGGCTATCGAGCTTGGTGTTGACCGCATCGGAAGCGTCATCCTCTCTGAGGAAAACTGGAAGGTGCCGGCCATAAGGGAGGCAATCCTTATTTCAAGGGGAGCCAGAGTGAAGCATAGTATGATTCCACTCTTCAATACCAAAGGGGTCTTGTTTCAGAGCATCGAGTACTATCAGCCGGACATTATACATTTTTGCGGGTGTCTCACACATGATGACTGTCGCATGATGCCCTGCGAGGCTCTTGTTGATCTCCAGGTTTGCGTAAGAAAGCGATTCCCGGAAATCGAAATCATGCGCTCTGTTCCCGTTGCCACACCAGGAAGTAGTCAAAGGATTCCAACACTGGAAATTGCCGGGTATTTTGAATCCGTAAGTGATTACTTTCTTATTGACACCTCGCCTGGCCACGCTATGAGCGTGGTAGAGGGATACATTGGCATCACAGGACGCACTGGCGATTGGACCGTTGCCAGGGGGCTCGCAGAGTCAAGCCCCGTTCCTGTCATTTTAGCCGGAGGGCTGTCGCCAGAAAATGTCTATGAAGCTGTCATAGCCGTTAAGCCTTTTGGGGTAGACAGTTGCACAAAAACGAATGCGGTTGACAGGAGCGGTAGACATGTGCGGTTCAAAAAGGACCACAACAAGGTGAAGGCATTTGTCCAGGAAGTGCGTCGCGCCGAGAAGGACCTTATATAAAATCGCGGTAGGCGTTCACAGGTAACCCTGAACCCCTGAACCATTGAACCCGTGAACGGTTACAAAGAAAGGAAGCGAACATGACCGAAAGAGAGGCTATACTGGGGTTTATGATGGGAGAGAGGATGAAGGCAGCCCTTATCGTTGGTACACAATTGGCCATGGTGATCGAAGGGCTTGCCGAGCATGAAAAAGCGGGGGCAAACAAGGTTTTCTCTGTGTTTTTGAGAACCTTGTATCGAGATATTGGGCTGGCCCACAAAGTCTCTCCCCAAGAAGATTGGGCTAAGATTCGAAGGGAACTCGACGGTGGTTTGGTCATGGTCGATTCAAAGGTCTCGCATGGTGCCATGGACAATCTCTCACGGGCCATCAGTCACGCTACTACGATCAGCAACAGAGCCATGACTTTTCTTAAAGATAAAGGACTACTTTAAAAATGCGGTGAAACCTCCTATTCATGAAGGGATTTGCGTTAGGAATTCCGGAGCTTGGTGAATCTGTTACGTAAAGGAACCAGCTTGAAGACCGTTATTAAGCACTGTTTGAGTGGGGCTGAAACTGCCTCGGGCACAGTCGTCATAATCGATGTTTTCCGGGCAAGCAACACTATCCTCATGCTCCTCGCCAGGGGCGCTACTTCTGTTATACCCGTTGCAACAGTTCAGGAAGCCTTTGCCATGAAAGACAAGCATCCTGATTACCTGCTTGCGGGGGAGCGCAGAGGGATCAAGGTGGCCGGTTTTGATATGGGCAATTCTCCTTATGAGGCCAGCAGAATGGACTTGGCCGGCAAGCACGTGATTTTGACCACTTCTGCTGGCACCCGGGCGATATGGCATGCTAAAAGAGCAGAAAGGATTTTTGTTGGAAGCTTTGGGAATGCAGATGCGCTCGTAAAAATGTTGAAACAGATGAATCCATTGCTTGTGACATGGCTTGCTGTTGGTACTGAGGCGGTGTCCGGAGCAATTGAAGACGAGCTTTGCGCAGTTTATCTGAAGGTCATGCTGGAAGGGGAGCCTCAGGATTTTAGTTCTATCAGGGTCAAAATCTTGACAGGAGAGGGGGCTGAACGCCTCAGACGCCTGGGACAGGAGAACGACTTTTCCTATTGCCTGGCGACCAATATGTTCGAGTTCGTGCCTGAAATTGCGCAGGAAGGAGACAGTATGGGATTTTTAAGATGATAAAAGGCTGACACAGGCTATTTTGGCATGCACATTGCTGTCCCACCGTTAAAAGCATTAAAAGCAATGCGGTTTTCGGTAAATCCGGACTTTTTCAACCTATGATGCACTTCATGTCAAGGCGTGAGCCGCGAATCCGAAATACCATAAATGAGTGCGAAAAGCTTTGATGTAAGCCAGGACGACCACGGCATTTACCACCTTCATGGAGAACTCTCCATTCACGAGCTGGATGACCTCAGAGGCTTCTTGGAGGAGTCTCTCAAAGGCGAACAGAAGATTGCTATTTCCCTTGCCAAGGTTAGGTTTATCGACACTGCGGCCCTTCAGTTGCTCATTGCCTTCAAAAAACGGTTCCAACCCGAAGCTAAGTTGCGGATTTCCGATGTCTCTTCTGAGGTAGAGAAGATCTTGTCCCTTTGCGGTCTCAAAACTGCATTGGTGTGAGAGGTGTGGCGAGATGGAAAAGCACATTCTATTTGTAGATGATTCGCCTACCATAAGGTCGTCAGTCTCTTTTTGCTTACGCAACGCAGGATATCGAGTGACAGAAGCTGTAGATGGTAAAGATGGCCTCGAAAAAGTGCAATCCTTTAAAGACAAAGGTGATACCCTGTCCCTGATTATTACCGACATTAATATGCCCCAGATGGATGGGATTACCTTCATATCCGAAGTAAAAGAGACCGAATTCAAGTTCGTTCCCATTTTAGTTCTGACCACCGAGGCTGAGGAATCTGTGATAAAGAAAGGACGAGACGCAGGGGCCTCAGGCTGGCTGTTGAAGCCTTTTCAACCCGAAGATCTCCTGTGGGCTGTCAAAAAAGTTGTGTGGCCAAAATGAACAGGGACGACGAGACCTTACAAATTTTTTTCTCCGAGACAGAAGAACTGCTCAAACTGGCAGAAAAAAGCCTTCTTGCGCTTGAGTCCACACCCGAATCCACATCAGATATAGAACAACTTTTGGCAACACGGGCCAGGATCAAACCCTCTGTTCTGTTTGGCAAACCCGAAAAACCTGTACCGATAGCGAAAATTAGGCCCTCGAACAAGATCATTGCCATCGGGGCCTCAACAGGTGGCACTCAGGCCATACAGAGAGTGCTGGGGTCTATGCCTTCGAACATAAATGGAGTTGCCATAGTCCAGCACATGCCGGCTCGTTTTACAAAGACTTTTGCCCAGATGTTGGATACATTGTTCCCCATGGACATCAAGGAGGCCGAGGACGGGGATCGCCTTGATGAAGGCAGAGTGCTGGTGGCACCTGGTGGGTGGCACCTTCATGTGGCCAAGGGCCATAAGGGATATTACGTCCGGCTGCAAGACGGCCGACCGGTCAAACACCAGCGGCCTTCAGCAGATGTCTTGTTCCACTCGGTTGCAAAGAGTGCAGCCTACGATGCCATTGGCATCCTTCTTACCGGGATGGGAAATGATGGGGCCGCTGGCTTGCTGGCTATGAAGCAGGCCGGGGCTTTTACCATTGCGCAGGATGAAGCCACCTCTGTGGTGTTTGGCATGCCCGGGTCGGCCATCGAACGTGGTGCCGCTGAAGTGGTGGCCCCCCTGGATGACATAGCAGATATTGTTCTTTCGAGGCTCAAATCATGACCCAGGAAACTACCTATGGCCAAGATACTTCTCATAGACGATAGCCGACTGATTGCCCCTGTGGCCAAGACGATTTTGACCAAGCGGGGACATGAGGTTATTTTGGCTCAGGATGGCCTGGCCGGCCTGGAGGCAGCCAAATCTGAACGGCCGGACATGATCCTGTTGGATTTGACCATGCCCGTCATGGACGGCTACCAGGTATGTGAAAAGTTGAAACAGGAGGACAGCACCAAGGAAATACCTGTCATTATGCTCACGTCAAAGGCTGAGCCGGCCGACAAGGTCAAGGGCCTGGAGATGGGGGCTCTGGATTATATGGCCAAACCCTTTGACGAAGGCGAGTTGGTTGCCCGTGTGAATATACATGTGCGACTGAAGGAACTCCGTGAAGCCCTTGAGGAAAAAAATCGGCAGCTCCAGGAAATGGCCAACCGAGACGGGCTGACAGGTCTGTTCAACCACCGATATTTCCACGAGCAGTTGTCGAAGGACTTCTTGCGCGCCAGACGGTATCATGAGTCTTTATCGTGCATTTTGCTTGACATAGACTACTCTAAGAAATTCAACGATAATTACGGCCACCAAACAGGGGACGTCGTATTGAGTACCCTGGGACGTGTCATTGAAGAGGCGATCAGGGACAGCGATTTTGCGGCCAGATATGGGGGTGAAGAGTTTGCGGTCATTTTGTATCACGCCGATCAGCCGGCAGCGGTTCATGTGGCTGAACGCCTGCGGCAGATGGTGGAAGACCGTGAAATCCATGATAAAGACAAAATGCTGCATGTCACCATCAGCGTAGGGGTTGCTACATTTCCGCACGAGGAAATCCGCGATTCAAAAAAACTGATCGAATGTGCTGATAAGGCGCTGTATAAGGCCAAGGAAAATGGCCGGAACCGGGTGGAGTCCTATTGAATTGAATATTGAATATTGAAAATTGACAATAGGAACTTAGCTCCGCTTCGCTCCGCAATTGGAATGCTGGAATAATGGAATGGTGGAATGATGGGTTAAGAGGAATGAAAACAATTTAAAAATGATTCTTTTCGGCTTTTTATCCCCAACATTCCATTATTCCACTATTCCACTATTCCATATTGATGGCCCAGAAAAGCGCCACTGAAAGATAAATGATTACAACCAGTTGTAGAAATTCCCGGACGTAATTATGTATGCATGCTAACAAACAGCCAACTGATGAAGAGATCCAAAGGATCAACCGGCTCCAGCGCGATTTTTTCAGCGAACTCATCCACGTGTTTGACCCGCCTTTGCCTGAAGGCGTACCGGAACGTCTGAAAAAGATTGTGGCATCTGCCAGGATAGCTAAAGGCGATGTTGTTCTGGATGTTGGTACTGGTACAGGGATACTGGTGCCGCTAATTAAAAAGTATGAGCCTGATACCATCTTTGCCTGTGATCTTTCGGATGTCATGCTGGCTCATTTGCAAAAACAGTATCCGTATGCAAAGACCATTGCGGCAGATATCCGGGATCTTGCCCTGCCTGATGGCAGTATTGACGTGGTTTTCATGAATGCGTGTTATCCTAATATTGTGGACAAAGGGAGCAGCTTTGCAAATACGAGCCGAATAATGAAACCAGGTGGCCGCATGGTTATCAGCCATCCCCTGGGAAAATCATTTGTTGGATTATTGAAGCAAAAATCACCTTTTCCCCTGGATGACTTTCCGGAAGAATCCGAGGCTGAAGGCTTGCTTGAGCCTTATGGATTCGACATTACAGATTTCGTTGACGAGGAAAAACTCTACATTCTGGTAGCCACAAAGCGGCACGGAGGCTGACACCTGCCTAAAGCGTGATAGGCCCCAGCCGGGGGACTTCACACAAGTTAGTTCGCTTCGCTCACAATTGGAATACTGGAATACTGGAATGGTGGAATGTTGGGTGTAAGAGGACTTTGGTCTTTTTTTTACATCATTCCAATATTCCATCATTCCATTATTCCTTGATCGAACTTGCAATGGCGTTAACAAATAGCTATAATTTCCATAGGTTGTAGCGATTCCGAAACGTTTACATTATCCTGATTCTGTTAGCTATGGTCAAAAGGAGGGAACGGCATGTCTGATGGATTGGACGTTGTTATCGTGGATGACGAACC
>DAOVOU010000220.1 GCA_030629475.1 Desulfobacterales bacterium
ACGAGTTGTACAAATTCCGAGACGTTGAATTATGATACTTATCAACCTAATAAAAACCCAATATTCCAGTATTCCAAACCCAATATTCCAGTATTCCAACATTCCATTATTCCAATTGTGAGCGAAGCGAACTAAGTTCTAATTAAGATGTGACCCTGTTCTTCCCCTGTTTTTCCCGCCTGTTTTTCCCGCTGTTTTTCCCGTTATGAACGTCCCTGTTGTCCCGCTGTTGTCCCGAATAATGACTCAGGGTCTGGGTTCTCTCAGCTCCATTGCTGCCGTTGTTATCTCAAACTGTTCGCCGGGGATCTCTTTGACATGGCCTTGTTCCCAGACGACAACCGGAGTGCCGGTTTGTCTGGCCCGTTGGATTACTTTCTTTGCGGCCAGCCGGAAAGCCGCATCGGCTTTCGATGACAATCCCGCACGTTGGTCTTTCTCTTCGTTCATGGTTCTATGCCTCCACACTTCGTTTGATTTCTTCAAAAAGACCGGAATGAAACAGTTGGAGTTCGCCGTCTTCTTCAGCGACAACCTTTGGCGGAAGCCGTGACGCATCATAGAGCCACCATGCATCGAGTCGTGGCCTATAGAGCTGAAACAGATTTCGAATGCCTGATTCGAATCGTCTGCGTATGACGGGCTCGGGGACATTGTGCCCGCCTTGCCGGACTCGGTTTTTCACACGGGCCACCGCCAGATCCGCACTCGGAAGCCAGAGGAAGAACAGCAAGATCCGATACCCGTCGTTCTTCATCTCGTTCAGCAGGCGGACGTAACTCCGTCCAGACAGGGTTGTTTCAAAACCGAAGTCCTGTTTTGCGCCGGTCAGTTCCTTTAGTGGCGCAGCTTTTCGTCGAAAGTCATTGTCCAAGGGGACATCCTTTAGTTTTGCAGGTTTCAGTTTGAGGTTCCATGGGTCCGCTACAACGCTCAATTCCTCTATCCTCAACTTTCTTGCCATCATGAACCGGCTCTAAAAGGATTACTTAGAAACTGTAGAACTAAAGGGCGTTCCCAAACTTCCCCTCACTGCTTTTTTGCTCATAAGGAGCAGTTATTTACTTATTTACAGACGTCCCCACGGACGTCCCCATTGGCCCCCTATCTTCAGAACATAAAGAATCTGGAAAACTGTAGGGCGTCCCCAACCTCCTGTGATCATTGATTTCATGGCAAATGGAGCTCCTTGCAAAAGGTGGTAACGGGAAGAACTCTGACCCCCTTTTTCATGAAATCCCCAGCACCCTGGTGGACCTGGTAAAATTTTGGGATATTCGTTCTTTCCTTGAAATAAAAGAGGGACGGATTGATGTTCTTTTCTCCTGTTTTGCATTCAACCGCAAACAGGGGCTTTCCCTCTTTCAGTACAACAAAGTCCACTTCCCGCTTATCGGTGTCACGCAGAAACCGCAGCTCCATGCCATAGCCCTCGGTGTCTTCCATGAAATGACAATATTTCAGGAGATAGGATCCGATGAAATTCTCAAATCTCGGCCCCTGCTCAGGAATGATCGACCAGTCCCACAGATAGAGCTTCTGCTCCTTTTTCACGGCTCGAACCTTAGGTGGACCATAAGGCGGTATTCGAAAGCAATAGTACATTCTTTCAAAGATCTTGAGCCAACGCTCAACCGTTTCATGGGAGACTTCAAGCAGCTCTTTCAGATTCTTTACGGACAAGGGAGAGCCGACCCGGTTGGGAAGTTCCCCGGAAAGGAGTTCAAGGAGACTGATGTCCTTCACGTTTTCAAGGTCCCTGATATCCTCATAAATAACACGACGGGTCCTTTCCCGCTGCCATCTCCTCCAGAACCTTTCTTTGCCGCGCAGACAGGGCTCAGGAAACCCTCCGAACCTTAACAAGTTCCTGAAATCATCCATCGTAGGCTCTTTGTTCAGTTCCGTTAGGGAAAACGGGTGAAGCCGGTAATAGTGATATCTCCCTTGGAGGGAATCGCCACCTTTGCTGTAATAGTCCAGCCTCGCCGAACCTGTGATGATAAATGACACCTCGGATTTGTTCGTATCATAGAACCCCTTTAGGAGATTTCGCCATCTTGCAAACTTGTGGATCTCGTCCAGGACAATGCATTTCTGTCTTGCCGGCAATTCCCCCTTTAGCAGCGATGATCGTGTGGGGATATGATCCCAATTAAGATATGCGGGATGCTTTTCAGTGGGTTCGGACAGGAAAGTCAGGGCAAAAGTGGTCTTTCCGACCTGCCTGGGGCCGCCTACGAACACCATCCGATCCTTCAGATCCTCGCTGACAGGATTCTTCAGATATCGTTTATGTATGTTTTCCATAGCAAAATCAATATAACACGATTTTACTCATGAGTAAAGTCGAATAAGCATGATTTTTTTATTTTCTGACGGATTCCGGTGTGCTGTCTGCTACTTGGCATGGTCAGACCCGCGCAAGAGGCGCGTTCATGGTAGGGTTGGCAGGTTGTAGGAGGATGTGGTTTTGAGATTCTCTCTCATTTTATTAAACCATGGCAACGGCTGGCTAGTTCTTTAGTTGTTTTTAGATGTTATGACACTTACTTATTTATCTACGTCCCCATTGATTTACCATTGATTTACATTGATTTATGGACCTTGATGAAGAAATAGGATGTCCCTTATTTCTTTATCGCTCAGATCCTCCTTTTCAGCAGTGTATAGAAGCCTTCCCGTTTTCCAATCATCAGAACAAAAACCTTCATTTCCTCCTCAGAGACAACATAGGCAATGCGGAATTGCTGATTGGCGATCTTGCAATGATAAGAACGGGCTCCAGCCAGATCTCCTACGAGAGCTTCACCAAGGCCCGGATTGGCTAAAATGGCCGGAATATGGGTCGTTTTGATCTCTTTACGAATGCGGACATCAACCCTTTTAAGATCTTTTTTGACCCCAGGATGGTATTCGTCTTTATACATCATACATCGAAGGCTTCGTCTCTGGTCAAGAACTTTACCCTGTTCAGTTCAAGGTCCTTCTTCCGCTCCAAAAGCTCAGCGCCTTCCTGTGTCAAAAGCAGGGCCAGAGTTTCTATCTCCTGTTCAGTCATGACCTTAATTATTTTGGCCACCTCTTTGACCGGGATATCAATCATCATTTCTGGCATGAGAGCCCTCCTTTACGCAACAATATTACTGAATTACTGAGGGAACCTTCCTCCATTTTCTTTTCAGTTTCTGGCGGGTTAATGATAGCCTAATATGGAACCTGAATCAAATTATTCCTACCGAACTCCAAAACAATACAGTCATAGTGCATAGAACATCCATCAGGTGCTAACAGGGAAGAATCTCGCATCTCCATGAAATATTGAAACTTCTTCTTTATGACCCTCCCTTCTGAACCTCGCGTGGCACACTGCTCTTTCGAAACCCTTTTGTGCTTTCTCCGCTGAAGAGGATCAGGTGGCCTGAGGCCATTTTTTGACGGACCTGCGCCTTGCGTTTGGCATCGCCATATTTTCCAAATCTACCGCCCATGGACACTTCCAATCTTCGCATCAGACTTATTCAACATAGTCAATGACGTCCCGGATCTTCCCTCGCATGCCATTAACGTAGACCGTAAAGGCAGAGTACGGCTGCCCAACCAGATGGTACCATGTTTGGTGCCTCTTCCAGTTCCTTTCCATATTTCACGACCATCTCCAAGAAAAATTTGCTGTGTAAAAAAGCCTCAACAAATGGGCGAGTATGGTCGCTCCAGTTTTTATTGTGCTCCGGTTCAAATTTCTTCCCACTGGCACCAGCGTTAATGATTTCCTCAAATTCCTTGCATAATGACCGACCCTCCGGTGCTATCGATTTTAAGGCTTCGACGATCTCCCCGGTTTTGTTCTGGAGGCCGTACACCTTGAAAGATTGATAGTAGAACCGGTAGATTGGATCTTCGTAGCCCCAGTGAGAGCTTATCTCTTCCAGAAGCCTCTCAAGTTCAGGAAGCTTCGCCTTGATATTGACGAGTAACTGATTATGCTTCTTTTCTAAACTCTTGACGTACTCACTAAGGCGCTCAGTATTCATGGGTGTACCCCTCAGACTTGGACCTAATGAGATAGGATCAACTTTGAACCGTCTGTGGCACCTTGCTCTTTCGAGACCCTTTTATGGGTTTGTCCCTTGTCCGTTGCTGAGGGGCAGGTGGTCTGAGGCGTGTTTTACGGATCTGCGCCTTGCGCTTGGCATTGCCATATTTTCCAAATCTACCGCCCATGGACATTTTCTTGAAGATCTCGCATCAGACTTATTCAAGTCAATGGCGTTCCGGCCTTACCGGAATATTTGAGATGTCACCCTCATGTCTTTCATTGTCTACATAATGTACATTGTATCCACCCTGTCCTGTTGTTTTAGAAATTCAAGTTGTTCATCAATTGTCGAAAATATAGAAAGGTCCAATTCCTCGAACTCATCAGGACCGGTATTCGTTTTTCTGACGACATTTTGTATAATATCCTCTAATTGGTCTTTTGAAATTTCAGGAACCCTGGTGACAGAGCTTTTCTGAGGGTCATTATTTACGATTTTGAAATTATAGCTTACCATTTCCAACATCCCATTGGCCTTTTCTTTTGTTAATATTCGATATTCAAAATGCATACTACGCCCGGCCATGGGACGAAAATAATAGAATTTATACAATCGTGCCCCCTTGCTTATCCGCAGTAAATAGTTGTCATGTTTAGGG
>DAOVOU010000351.1 GCA_030629475.1 Desulfobacterales bacterium
CCTGGATAGACCTGGGATCAAAAGGAGCCATGGCCAGTCCCTTGACACCCATGAAGGATTTCGGTGCACCATACTCCCCGGCCATGGCCTGCCCCCCTCTTCCTATCCTTTTGGCGTGACCTTTCTTCGTGGCCATCAGCGTCAAGGCCTGAAGGAGATCTTCTCCCTGGCCAAACCTAAATTCAAGCTTCAGGGTGTTCGTGTCAGCGATCCCCTTTTTCACCAACTCCATGGCTGTAGCCACGGTCCCTCCTGCTGCAATGGGATCCAATCCCATCTCAGCGCAGATCATATTGGCCACACCAATGGTGCTCAGGTCGCTTACACCGCAATTAAGGCCAAGGGCTCCAATAGCCCAGTAGGTAGGCGCCATTCCTTTGCCTTTAAAAAGGGGATAATTCACGTCCGTCTTCTTGAGACAGGCGATGGGGCAGGCAAAACACCCACTACTTCTCAAGGCAAAGGTGTTGGACAGGGCCTCTGTTCCGATATCCTTTGATTCCCTGAAAGCGGCACCCTGAAAATTCTTCTGAGGCAGCATCCCCTTTTGATAACAGATATCTATAAAAAAGGCGGATCCCCAGGCAGACATTGAATGAGAAGTGAACGGGGCGCTGTTCAGTTTATTGATCAAGGTCGTCACCACCCGCACAAACCGATCACTGTCTGCTATTGAGAGGGAATGGGTCCCTTTAACGGCGATGGCTTTGAGATTCTTGGAGCCCATCACAGCGCCGATACCGGTGCCCCCAACAGACAAAAACCCGTCGTTAACGATGTTCGCCAATGGGACTAATCTCTCGCCAGCCGGGCCGATAGATACCAGGTATGTTTCCCGAGCCGCCCACTTATCGTCGAGATTCTTCTTGAATACCTCCTCTGTTTCCGAGGTGGTGCGACCCCAATATTCGAGGGCTGGCCGGACATTGATTTTATCGTCCAGGATGGAGAGGATAACCGGGGATTCAGCCCTCCCTTCAACGATGATCATGTCGAATCCGGAAAACTTCAATTCTGCGCCAAAGTGCCCCCGCATCTTGGCACAGGCAATGGTACCGGACAGAGCGCTCTTTGTGACAACGTTACATGAAGCCCCGGTCACAGCGCCCGTACCTACCAGCGGGCCAGAAACAAAGATCAACTTGTTTTCCGGCCCGAGGGGGTCTGTTTGCGGATCTACTTCGTCTGAGTAAACCTTTACGCCGAGTCCCCGTCCGCCCAAGAACTTGTCGAGCAGTTCAGGGTCAATTTCTTCAACCCGTTGTTTGCCTTCGGTCAGATTGACCCGAAGGCAACGACCAGTCCATCCGTACATAAAATTACCTCTCTTCGTTCGGTGATTTTAACGTCTCGGAATTTGTATTTCTCAGACAGGATGAACAGGATGGTCAGGATAAATAAAAATCATGTTAATCATGTTAATCCTGTCAAAAAAAGCTCCGCTGCAGATATCAAGCTGCTCCTTTGAGCCACTCCACAGTCTTTTCTCTTAGGGCCTGGTCGTAGCTAAAGACTACGCATGCCGTGCGGCAGCATCCACAGCCAATACATTTCTCAGTATCCACATATATGGAGCCCTGCTGATCTATGATCGCATGGACAGCGCATACAGGCTCGGCAAAACAGGACTTGCAGTTGTGTTTGCAGATAATGTTTAGCATATTATTGCCTCCTTCTATCCCAAAATCTTTTCCACCTCTTCAGCATCACTCTCCATGACATAGGCGATACCGGATACTTCTGCTGCATCCCGGGTAAGGGCTACCAGGTCATTACGATCGATGTACTGAAGGGCAAACTTACGTGCGCCTGCCATGAACTGCTGGAGTCCCTGCTTCATTCTGTCGATGTAAGAATACATCCCGATGGCGCCCGGCGGAAGCTTCTCAAAATCCTTGCCGAATCGCTCTTTCAGC
>DAOVOU010000162.1 GCA_030629475.1 Desulfobacterales bacterium
AATGATGGAATATTGGGAAAAAGCGGACACGAAGTGTAATGTTTTCAAGCCGTCAGGCGCAACCTTGCACTAACAGAATCATTTCTTAATTGTTTTCACACCTCTTAACCCAACATTCCACTGTTCCATCATTCCATTATTCCCTGGCCCAGACCGGGTTTTTCTTTCGGAGGCATTGTCCAACTTCTGTCGCGCCAGGGCGGGCCAATTGTGAGCGAAGCGAACTAAGTCACTTCGCCTTTGAAGGACGGCAAGAGTTCAAGGACCTTTTCATTTACCGCATCTACAATGCCCTGGAGCCATTTGGTTCCCCTGGCAGACCAGGACTCATCCAACCCATGGATGACTGCTACATAATCACAGCCCTTTTCCTTGATGAGCCTGTTGACCTGTTCCAAGAAAGGCTCTCTGTGGGAGGAATCTCCTCCATCCTCCCGACTCTTTGCCAATGCGGCCTCCACGTCCTGCCATCTGTCAAACAACTCCTGTTTTTGCCTTAAGAGCCTTTCATTGTTCCTCTCTTTCACGACCTTTCGGTATTTTTCAGCAGATTGAGGCATCTTCTGAACGAGTGCCCTAAAACGCTCGATTCGCTCTTTAATGGCCATCTCCAACTTGTCCAGGATACCTTCATACAACATTTGACCCATGGGGTCGCCTCCAAAGAACTGGGAGCGCACCCCTATGTACCACTGTCTGAGGGCCATAAGGTTTGCAATGTAATTTATGTTGTTTATTGTCTGACATTTGATGTGAAAGTAGAGGCCCGAATAAAAATTCGTCACGAAATGACGGCCCTCGTCTCCCCTAACTGTCGGGCCATGGCCCAAGATGAGCTTGCCGCCATCAAGAGCGTCTTTTCGATAGACCACCCCTGCCGCAATGACCGTCCCGTATTCCACCAGCACAGGCCCAACCAAGCCTCCTTGCCCCCCCAAAAAGATGGGCGGCTGATTCAGCATCACACCCCGAGGAACATCGCCAATCAAAGAAGGGGTGGCTTTATCCTGATTCGGGGTATAGTTGAAGTGGATGTAAGAGCTTCCCACCTCACTGTGATTCTTCCGGCTGGTTCCGCCTGCCATGAGGCAATCGCAAAAGTTTATGAGGCTCCCCACCGTCACAAAAGGAAACAGGATAGTCTGCTTGAAACCTACCGTATGGGCGCCGTTGGCTTCTTCTTCAAGAATGCACCCATCCCTGATATGGGCACCGTAGCCCACATTGGCCTTTTCAAGAAAGGCGGATCGGCGGAAGAACCCGCCCTTCAATTCCACGTCCGGCCCTATCTGGCAATCCTCGACCGTCACCGGCCCCTCATAGCCAAGTCTGGCCCCGGACATGATCAGGGTCTTTTCGCCAAAGATCTTGCAGCCCGGATAAATAACCACTCCATCGCCTGCAATGCGATCCAATTCAACGTCATCTCCGATCAGTACACTCCGGGGATTGGGTATTGCTACCCCTTTGTGAACAAGCCGTTCTACCTTGTCATTGCATTCAGAACGCATCATAGTATTTCGGATTTCGGATTGCGGATTTAACGAAAACCGCATTGTGAGTCTGTTTGTTGTGTTTACACGGTTTGTTGGCTTTGTTGTGTTTCAACCCAATAAACGCAATGAACACAATAAACCCGACTTGGAGGCAGCTTATTATTGAAGATTGGAGTGTTGTCAAGCGGTTTTATTCCTTGGCCTTGACACCTTGCCCCATGTTCTGTTAGGCATTGTATTCGGTTTGTTGAGTTTGTTGGGATTGAGGTACAAAATTTTGAGAGAGACTATAAGTAATCGGCTGGCAAAACTCAGGACCTGCCTCGAAGACCAGGCTTTTGATACCTTCCTGGTATTGCAGGGTGAGAACCGCCGGTACTTGAGCGGCTTTACCGGCGAGGATGGCCAGTTTGACGAATCTGCCGGTGCCCTTTTTATCACACTGGAACAGCAGTTGCTTGCCACTGACTCTCGATATGAAACACAGGCCCAGATTGAAGCCCCTGAATTTGAGATCTATCGGTACGAGAAGGGACTGGCTCATAGCCTCCCTGAGATCCTGAAGACACTCCGCACCAAGCGTCTTGGTTTTGAAAGTGCGCGATTGTCGTACCTTCAGTTCCAGAAATTTGAAGAGCATCTGAAAAAGGAGGCACTATCTGTATTCCTGGTCCCTACCGAGGACCTGGTGGAAAAACTCCGTATGATCAAAGAGGGCGAGGAGGTAGAGGCGATCCGCCGATCTCTTGCCATTTCCGAATCGGTATTTGAAACAGTTGTAAAGACCCTGCGCGCTGGAACCAGTGAAAAAGAACTCGCATGGGCCATAGAAAAAGGTCTACGAGAGACGGGCGCAGAATCTGTAGCCTTTCCTCCCATTGTTGCCTCAGGCCCCAACGCTGCCCTGCCCCATGCTATTCCTGCAGATCGACCTATTGAACGGGGGGAACCCATCCTGTTTGATTGGGGGGCACGCCTTAACGGCTACTGTTCGGATATTTCCCGCACCATTGTGCTTGGCTCACCTGACGACACTTTTAAGAAGGTCTATCAGGTGGTGCAAGACGCCCAATCCATGGCAATAGAAGGGATGAAGCCCGGGGTAAACACACAGGCTGTGGACAAGATTGCACGAGACCATATTACCGCCAAGGGATTCGGCAATTACTTCGGCCATGGGCTTGGACACGGCGTGGGACTGGTGACCCATGAAAAACCCAATTTGAGTCCCATCCGGCCGATGAATCTGGAGGTGGGTATGGTCACCACTGTTGAACCCGGCATCTACATACCCGGATGGGGCGGAGTGCGGCTGGAAAATATGGTGGTTCTGAAAAAAGACGGGGCGGTCGTCTTGAACAGGTATCCGCTTTAATGACGTGAACTCCTTTGATCAGCTAACAGATCAGTTCATCAACTACCTGGTGGTGGAAAAAGGCCTTTCCGGAAATACCGTTGCCGCCTACAGCAAAGATCTGATATTATATCTGAAGTCCTTGAGGGCAAACGGTATTTCCGATATTTCCGATGCTGACATGGCCCTTGTTCTAAAACACATGATTGACTTAAGAGAGGCGGGGCTCGGACCCAGGAGCAGAGCGAGGCACCTGGTGACCCTGAGGGGCTTTTATCGGTTTTTGGTACGTGAAAAGGTACTGGAGACCAACCCCGCCCAGATGGTGGACCTGCCAAAGGCAGGGCGAAAACTACCTGATGTTTTGAAGGTAGAGGAAGTGGTAAGGCTTCTCGAGACACCTGATACTTCGAAACCTCTGGGTGTGCGAGATGCTGCCATGCTGGAACTTCTGTACGCAGCAGGACTCAGGGTCTCAGAGCTAATCAAAGTGGGAATTGCAAATATCAATCTGGAGGCATGTTTTGTCCGGGTTCTCGGCAAGGGTTCTAAGGAGCGGGTGGTGCCCATTGGGCAGGTGGCCAAGAAAAAGGTCGATGTCTACCTTGCATCAGGTCGTCCGGTCCTGTTAAAGGGGCAGCCAAGCCCGTATCTCTTTGTAACACGTTCAGCAATGCCCATGACACGGCAGGGATTCTGGAAGCTTCTGAAACAATATGCTCTAAAGGCCGGGCTTTCACACAAAATCACCCCACACGCCCTCCGACACTCCTTTGCCACCCACCTTCTGAAACGGGGGGCAGATCTCCGGTCGGTACAGGTGATGTTGGGCCATGTGGATATTAGTACCACCCAAATCTATACCCATGTTGCCCAGGAAAGGCTAAAGGCAGTTCACACCCGGTATCATCCCAGGGGATAGCACCATGGATTGCGGATTTTGGATTGCGGCCTGCCCTGCCCGCCCTGGTGCGACAGCGAATCAAAAATGCTGATGCAAAGCAAACCCGGTCTGGGCCAGGGGCGCGACGTACTTGGAACAGCCTGTTTGGCCCGTAAGCCAGGCCCGCCCTGGCACGACATGCTTGAATTAATCTACTAAGCCTATAATCCCGGTCTGGGCCAGGGTCTGGGCCAGGGATTGCGGATTGAAAACCCGAAAGAACTTTTTGTAGGAGCCTCAAATGTCCAATATTGTGGTGATTGGTACCCAGTGGGGAGACGAAGGCAAGGGAAAGGTTGTAGACGTTTTAGCAGAGACCGCTCGTTTGATAGTCCGCTTTCAAGGGGGCAACAACGCCGGCCACACGATGGTGGTGGATGGAGAGCCATATATCAGCCATCTTATCCCGTCTGGAATCCTTCACCCAAATAAGGTCTGCTTGATCGGGAACGGTGTAGTGGTGGACCCTGGTGTGCTGATCGAAGAGATCCAGCATTTACGAGAGCGCGGCATTTCCGTGAATCCTCACAATCTCTTGATCAGCGAAAATGCCCACCTAATCATGCCCTATCACAAGCTTATAGATCACGGCAGGGAACGGCTGAAGGGAGACAAGAAACTGGGTACTACAGGCCGGGGGATAGGGCCTTGTTATGAAGATAGAGTTATGCGACAGGGGCTTCGTTTTTGTGACCTGATTGATCCTGAAACATTTGAGCAGAAATTATCTTGTATCTTAAGCGAAAAGAATTTTTACTTAAAGGACTTCCTTAAGTCTGAAACGGTCGATGAAACAGCGATTCTTGAGGAATATCTCCCATATGCAGAGGTGCTTCGACCACATATTGCCAATGTCTCTGTGCTCATCAACCAGGCCATCAAGGCCGGCGACCATATCCTTTTTGAAGGGGCCCAGGGGACGCACCTCGATATTGACCACGGGACCTACCCGTATGTGACATCATCCAATACGGTAGCAGGGAATGCATGCTGTGGCGCAGGGATTGGCCCTACACAGATCCATGGCGTCCTCGGAATGGTAAAGGCCTACACCACCCGGGTCGGCAGAGGCCCTTTGCCTACAGAACTCCATGATGAAATCGGCGACCTGATTCAAAAGAGAGGGGCTGAGTTTGGCGCCACTACCGGAAGACGCAGGCGATGCGGTTGGCTCGACACCCTGGTCGTGCGTAAGGCTGCGCGCATCAATAGTCTCACCGGTATTGCCATAACCAAGCTCGATGTGCTGAGCGGCCTTGAAAACCTTATGATCTGCACGGCCTATCGATACAAGCAGGATCGACTCACCGAGTTCCCCACGGCCTTAAGGGTGCTCGAAAAGTGTGAGCCGATTTACGAGGAGCTACCAGGGTGGCCTGATGATATCACAGCGATTCAGGACATCGATGACCTGCCGCAAAATGCTATGAACTATGTGAGGCGAGTGGAAGAACTCGTGGAAACCCCTGTTCAGATCATCTCAGTCGGCCCTGGCCGCAGACAAACCATAGTGCTTCAAGATCCATTTTCCCGTTTTCCCGTTTAGCCGGTTTAGCCGGTTTAGCCGGTGGGAGCGGCTTTTAGCCGCGATGTTTTGCCCATTGGCCCGTGCTCAAAGCTCAAGGCTTAAAGATAGAAGCTGAAAGGTGAAAGGTTTTTGCTTTAGCATCTTGACAGTTTTAAGCAACTGGCGTAAAAAGGCTATGAAATGTCGGGACGTGGCTCAGTCTGGTAGAGCACAGCGTTCGGGACGCTGGGGTCGCTGGTTCAAATCCAGTCGTCCCGACCAAATATAATCAAAGCACGGGCTTGCTCATTAAATCCTAACCCAGACAAGCCGGGAAATACGAAATTCGAATAT
>DAOVOU010000334.1 GCA_030629475.1 Desulfobacterales bacterium
AAGGGCCTGTTGAGCGCTGTCGGCTGTCAGTGTTTCATACCCTTCCCCTGACAGAAAGGCACTCAGAACCACGAGATAGTTTTTTTCGTCGTCCACAATGAGGATTGTTTCCATATTGGTTATCCGTGTCCGTTATTCGTGTCCGTGTCCGTAGTCCGTGTTCTTCACGGACACGCAAACCGGACACGGGCACGTCTTATTGTTCAATCGTCAATCATCAATCCCTCTCTACCGGCAGAGTAATAGTCACCTGAGCCCCCTTCTCCGGACGATTCTCAATCTCAATGATGCCGCCGTGCCCCTCTATGATCTTCTTGACAATCGGGAGTCCCAATCCACTTCCCTTATCCTTTGTGGTAAAAAAGGGTTCCCAGATCTTGTTCAGGGCTTCATCGGGAATCCCGGCTCCCTCATCGGCAAAAGAAATCGTCAATGTATGTTTATGGGCAGAGATCACAATGTATATGGCCCCGCCTTCTGGCATGGCCTGCATGGCATTTATCAGGATATTCAGAAATGCCTGATACAGCAGCCCGGGATCGGCTTGCATCTCCGGGATATGGCTGGCAAATCGCTTATGGATCTCGTAGCCGTTCTTATTGATCTCGGGAGCAAGGAACGTAAGGTTGTTCTCTATGACCTCATCCACTTTACATGGCATGAGCTTGGGTGCCTGAGGCCGGGCAAAATCCAGAAAATCGGTTACGATGCTGTTGAGCCGACAGGCCTCCTGAACAATAACATCTGCAAGCTGGACTTCACGGTCAGTACGGGCCAGCTTCTGTTTCAAAAGCTCTGCCGTGCTGCTAATGATTCCCAGGGGGTTGCGGATCTCATGGGAAATGCCGGCCACCATTTCGCCAAGACTCGCCAACCGCTGAGCATGGCTCAACTTCTCCTTTAGAAGGAGTCGCTCCTGTGCCCGTTTTTCGATGATCTCCTCACCCCGTTTGACAACATGCCGAAGAATAAGAAAAAGGACGCCCATAATGGCAACAGACGTGACAATAATCCTGTGCTTAAAATGACTGATGGTCCGGTAATCCTCAGACAGGTCTTGAACAATCTCGAACACCCCGAGGATGGGCCCCTCGATGTTTGACAGGGGCTTTTCGGCCCTCAAAGGTACGTATGTTCGCAGCTCGCTTTCTTTTGGGGCTCCGAACATTATGCCCCAGAATCCTCCTCTGCGAATCAGCCTGGAGCGTGATTTGCCAAGAAGCGCTTGCTGATAATCAATGCCTCCCAGGCCCTTTTTCCCTACCAGCTCTTTGTCAAAGCTGTAAAAGATGACATTCTGTTCACGGTCAAAGATGTTGACCGTTTCCACACTGAAGCTGTGAAGGGTGTTCCTGACCACCTGGTCGAGGCGGTCAAACAGGACTTTGTTCCGCAGTTGAATGACTTGACCAAACTGAAGGGCCGCAGGGATAATGAACTGAAGGAATACTTGATGGTTGAGGTTTTCTGCCATCAACAGGGCGTAATCTTCACTCTTTTTCAAGAGCACCGTCTCGGCTCGATGGGCGATCACCATGGACAAGGCCAAAGAGCCCAGAAGGATTACAATAAGGCTGGTAAGAGTAAAATACTTAACGAGCTTAAAAGGTTTTATCCGTTCTATATCCTTTGGGTCCAGCATGTGTCGGTTTGGCCCGTTTAGCCCGTTTCAAGTATACACTCTAAACCATTATCCGGTAGGACCCTATCTCCTGACGTTTTGAAGCGATCATTTGGGCTCTGTTCTCAAAGCCCTTTCGTCCCATCATACCGTAGGTAAATTCTTTGCCGGCCTCAACGCCCGGCTGATCCAACGGATTGATCTCGAGAAGCCCGCCTGCGTACAGGGTCTGAACCTCAAGCAGGAACAGAAGCTGCCCCACAGTAAAGGGATTGATTTCAGGAAGCCTTATTCCGGTGTGAATGCGGCGGGCCTGTGTCAGGGCAAACTCGGTGGCTTGCTCTTCGGCCTGCATCAGATCATTCAGCGTATGACCCCCCAGGTAGCTGAGCCCATCAATATGATTGAAGCCTGCGGGAATCTTGACGGTTTTTCGGAATCTTCCAACCGTAAGAAAGGTAATAACCTTGTCAAAGGGGCCCTCCATGTAGAGCTGGAGTTGGGAGTGCTGATCAGTGACACCGAGCGCCTTTACCGGGGTTGGTCCTACATGCACTACCCGACCGTTCACGTCGAGTCGTTTGCCCAGGCTTTCTGCCCAGAGCTGACGGTACCAGTCGGCTACATCCCGCAGGGCATCTGAATAGGCGATCATGACAGAGATGGGCTTCTTTTTTGCGGTGTAGGCCAACACCTGAAGTACGGCATTCATGGCCGCCGGGTTTTTCCACAGGCCCCCCTTCTTGCAGGTCCTGTTCGCATTTCGTGCTCCGGCAAGAAGTTCGGCAATATCAATACCGGCCACGGCTGCCGGAAGAAGCCCAACCGGAGAAAGAACGGAAAAACGTCCTCCCACGCCCGGATGAATCGAAAGGGTCTCGTATCCTTGCTCCCTGGCAAGGGCTTTCAAATGACCGTGCTCGGGATCTGTCGTAGCAATTATGTGGGGTGTGTGTCTTTTGCGGCCAAGTTTTCTTATCAGTCTGTCCCGCACTATGATAAACTGGCTCATGGTTTCAGCTGTTCCGCCGGACTTGCTAATAACATTAAATACCGTTTTTTCAAGATTGACCAGGTTCAGCAGGGCGCTAAAGCCTTCAGGATCAATATTGTCTGCAAAGAAGACCCTCGGCAGGCCCTTCCGTTTGGCCTCCGGAAGGAGGTTGTGCTGTGGATGAGCAAGAGCCCGAAACAGGGCAATACCGCCAAGGGTCGATCCCCCGATGCCAAGTACGACAAAGTCTTCACACTCCTTGATGACCCTCCCGGCTGTCTTCAAGACCTTCTTTAAGGCCGCCTGGTCGTAGGGGAGTTCGTAAAATGGTAGGTCTCCGGCTTTCCTTCGCTGTTGCAGGTTCTGATGAACAACTTTGAACCGCTCTGACATGGCGTCGATCTGTTCCACGGTCAGACCGTGCCGGCGTCCAACAGCGTCAGCCATCATGCCGCCAAAGTCCAGCGTGATCCTCATGGAGCGTGTCCAGGACTTGTCTTCCCAGCGTTTCATT
>DAOVOU010000347.1 GCA_030629475.1 Desulfobacterales bacterium
CTGTCGCGCCCCTGGCCCAGACCGGGATGTTGAAAGACTGCGGTCCCTCTTTTCCTGTCGCGCCAGGGCGGGCAGGGCGGGCTTCAAGGGGGAGGGTTTGGGTGGGGGTGATAAAAAAAAGATCCTTGAGTCCGAGCGGCCGGTAGATTGATTCTTCGACAAAACGGTCAAGAGGCTTTTGTGCCGTGACTTCAACAAGCCATTCCAGGATCATGAAGCCCAGATCGCTGTATAAGCAGGCTTGTCCTGGCTCGTGGATGAATCTTTCAGCAAGAAGCAGCGCTCTGAGTGAGTCTTTTCGCTCAGATGGTGGAAGCTCCACGAGTTTCTTGTAGTAGGGCCGGTAGTCTGGCAGCCCGGACGTATGCGAAAAGAGTTGGCGGATGGTGATGTATTTCTTGTTAGTACCTGAAAAGTCAGGGATTGCACTGCCCAACGTCTGATCTAAGCTCAGCTTCCCCTCCTGGACCAGGAGCATGAAGGCAACACTGGTCGCCAACGGCTTGGTTAAAGATGCCAGGTCAAACACTGTATCGGTTGTCATGGGCCGTTCAGGTGCAAGTCCGGCATGACCGAATGCCTCAAAGAATACGATGCTCCCTTTCCTGGCAACAAGAAGCACGCTGCCCGGGAAAACACCCTCATCCACACCGCGCCGCATCAGGTCCCGGACAGCCTTCATCAATTGCCCTCTTGGATGGCTGGTTCTTGAAATCGGAGGCTGCCGGCTTCGGCATCCAGCTCCGCTTCAAGTCCGATGGGCACGGTGAGGTTGTAGGTTCCGTGGCCCAGGTCAAATCCGGCCAGAATGGGGATATCCGTATGCCGAAGTGCCTGTTTCACAATGGCATACACATCCTCAAGGGGGCCGCAGCCATGAAAAGAGCCGAGAATAACGCCGGCAACCCCGTCAAGGTGGCCCCCCAGATGCAGTTGAGAAAGCATGCGGTCGATGCGGTATGGGGCTTCTCCCCGGTCTTCCAGGAAAATGAGATGGCCTTCAAAGGGAGGTTCATAGGGTGTGCCCATGAGATGGCACAGGCTGGTCAAATTGCCACCTACCAGACAACCAGAGGCCCGCCCGGGGTTTAAGACCATGGCTTTGCGGGGTTTCAAGGCCAGCGGCCTGCTTGACCCAATGGCGTCAATCAATGCTAAGCAAGTCTTTTCAGAATCCCTTTTCAGGGTTGTTACGAGCGGTCCGTGAAACGTGACCATGCCACATCTGTTGTAGATCGCTACCAGCAAAGCGGTAATGTCGCTAAATCCCAGCAAGATCTTCGGGTGGGCGCAGATGGTCTCAAAGTCAAGCAAGGGGAGGAGTTTCATGGAGCCAAATCCTCCACGGGCACAGAATATCGCCCTCACCGATTCATCTTCAAACAGTTTTATCAGTTGAGAGACACGCTCGCTGTCGGGCCCAGCAAGGTATCCGCGCCTCATGAAGAGATTTTCGGGAATCCTCACCCGGTAGCCCATGGATTCGAGTACTGCAACCCCGCGGTCAAATGCCTGCCGATCAAACGGGGAGGCCGGTGCTGCAATGCCGATGGTGTCGCCCGGACGGAGAGCCTGAGGTTTGATGAGAGGCTGTTCCACAAATCGAAGCTAACACGGAAGCTATTGGATTGTAAAGGTTTGTGATTGGGGCGAAGCGAATTAAGTTCATCAATTGTTGACAGGGCGGGTACGAAGTGTTAAAAAGATTCAAAATATAGTTGGCGGGGCGTGGCGCAGCCTGGAAGCGCACCTGAATGGGGTTCAGGGGGTCGGAGGTTCAAATCCTCTCGCCCCGACCAGAAGTAAGATGTGGGCGGGTTAGCCAATAGTTGGCCCGCCCATTGTTTTTGTGCTGTAATATAGGGTAGAAGGCATCACGAACGTACGATGAAGAAGGTAACCAAAGAGTGGATTTGGCTCTTGTCTGGCTGTATCGGGAGTTATCTGTCTTGGGTTGTCCTCGTACTTTGCGGGGTTCGCCCTCGCGAATCGTTACCATTCGGTATCTACATAATTTTATTCCCGATAGTGTTTGTCTATTTCATACGCTTAGCAGTATGGGCAAAAAAACGACTTATAAAAAAATGAGGCCCCCCACGGATTCAAATTCACAACCACCCCCCGCATGCCCAGTCCGTTATGTAGCAGAAAACATAAGCCAGGAACTCCTTCTGTTTGTCCGTCAATTTCATGGTTGCACAGGGAGTTTTACAACTTCGTATCTCGGCTCCTCGATGCGTTCTTCTTTGCAACGAGGGCAACGGCCTGGCCTGGTAAACCGTTTTCGGTTGTCAAACACATACCCGCACACAAGGCATCGTGAGGGGATTACGACCAGACGGTGGCTTTGTGAGACAACGGAACGTGCGATGTGGGAAAGATGACTATAGACTTC
>DAOVOU010000119.1 GCA_030629475.1 Desulfobacterales bacterium
AAATAGCCTCATCTCAATTCCCTTTTTCGATCTTGGCGGCATCCTGGCAGATGATGAAGAAACAGAAGATGCCCTGCTATCCGAAGCAATAAGACTTGGCAACAAACTAAAAGTAAACAACATAGAGCTCCGCCATATCCAATCACTTTCATGTCTAAATCCAAATGATGTTTTCCAATCATCCTTGAATCATGAGCAGTGTTCCCAAACCAACTCAAGTAACGTTTTAAAGCCGGGCGAACCCGTAGAATTAAACAATAAAATCCAATCGATCCCGTAAATCCTGTCTGACGAAAAACTCGCCGAAGGCTACCTTTTTCGTGCTCGGCTGGATAGCAGAACGCCTCCCTCACATAGTCCGAGAGATCCACACCCGTGGCCACGAAGTAGCCTCCCACGGCTACTACCACAACCTGTGCAATCAACAATCACCTGATGCCCTAAAAAAAGACCTGGAAGACAGCAAGAAACTCCTGGAAGACATCCTCGGAGCCCCAGTTTTCGGTTACCGCGCCCCGAGTTTTTCCATCACCCATGATATCCTGAAAATCATCGAAGACTGCGGCTATCTCTACGATTCAAGCTTTAATTCTTTCGGTATGCACGGCCGATATGGCCAGGTGGACCTAGCCCAAAATGAGAAAAAGGGCATGGCTGTGCCTATAAAAAGACCTCTCAAAACCTTTCCCAGGCAGATCGGAAAATGGTCTTTTCTACATAGCAGATCTCTGTCTCAACAAGTCGAACAAAAGTTGGGAGTAGATGATTATCTGGAATGCGACTACGTTTCTCCTGCCGGCCAGGTTGTAAACCTGTATGTGAGCTATTTCAGCAGCATGGAAGGCAAGGGATTTCACTCACCCCGAAACTGCATGCCGGGTTCTGGCTGGGACGTGGCCTCTCTGGAACCGCTGGTGCTTGAAGTTCACTATTCAAAATCAATGCCTGTTGAGATCAATAACATGATTCTTTAAAAAGGTGCGGACAGTCAGGTTGTACTATACTGGTACCAGTGCCGTGGCAGATTTATCCGATCTGAGTACACGGAAAAAATCTATCAAGTTCTTGATTCTATCTTTAAACGTCGGACAGATGGTTCATTTATACGAGTTATGGGCCCTGCTCAAAATGGCAGAACCGAGTACACAACCAATTACCTTGCCGATTTCACGAAAGAGGTCATCCCAATCCTGGAAGAATACATCCCGGGAAGCTGAGATATATGTTCACCGCCCACTCGCTGCGCTCGTTCGAGACGCAGGGCGCAGAGAGAAAAGACTATGATTCACCGCAGAGAACGCAAAGGACGCAGAGAAGAGAAAGAAACAGTTTTTTGTTTTTCGCTGAGAGTGCGAAAAATAAAAAATTCGCTGCCCTTCGGCAAGAAAAACAATAGCATTGCTCCGCCGCCCCGGTGGAATACCCTGTGGATTCCACCGGGCATGCAGGCGGATGAGCGGTTTTCATTTGCCGTTATCTCCCGGCAAACGAAAAAAGTAATTCTCTGCGCTCTCTGCGCTCTGCGGTGAGAAACACAATGAATTCTCTGCGCTCTTTGCGCCTCTGCGGTGAGTCTGTGTCAGTCTGTGTTTGTCTATGGCTGATCTATCCTCCGCGCTCTTTGCGTCTCTGCGGTGAGAAATTCCTAAAATGATTAGGTCCTCAAAACCGATCTATTTCCAAATCCCCTTACTAAGCGGGTTATTCATTGCGCTCTACTTTCCCTTCATCCGTACCATGGTCCATGACTGGAATATTGACGCCAACTATTCCCACGGCTACCTGATCCCTTTCATCTCGGCCTTCATGATCTGGACCGCGAGAAAAGAATTGCGGGAGGTGGATATCTCGCTGAACAACTGGGGACTTGCTTTGATAGCTCTGGGTCTTGCACAGCTCACGGTTGCCAAGATAGGCTCAGAACTTTTTCTCCAGAGGACCTCCATGGTCGTCCTCTTGTTTGGATTCTCACTTTTTCTTCTCGGAAAGGCCTTTACCAAAAAGATAAGTATCCCCATCCTGTATTTGATCTTCATGGTCCCTGTTCCGGCCATTATATGGAACAAGATAGCTTTTCCCATGAAGCTTTTTGCGTCATACATCGCCGCGAATGTCATCGATTGCATCGGTATAAGTATATTGAGAGAGGGGAATATCCTCCATCTCGCCAATACCACCCTGGAAGTGGCAGATGCCTGCTCGGGCCTCAGGTCCCTCACATCATTATTAGCCTTGAGCGCGGCCTTTGCTTATATCTTTGCGTTGAGAGTCACTAATAAATGGGTCCTCTTCTTTTCAGCCATTCCTATTGCTATAGCTGTAAACATCTTTCGGTTAACATTCACAGCGGTTTTGGCCCAAAGGTTCGGAGCCAAAGTAGCAGAAGGTTTTTTGCATGAAATGTCAGGCATACTGGTCTTTGTTATCGCCTTTATTCTCCTTTTTTGTGTCTATTTGATCTTATCCAAACTTGAAAGACCAAAACCATTGCGTCAAAACCAATGAACTACCCCGCAGCAAGCTACGGGGTATCGCGTATCTGATTTTCACAATCTAAACGAAGCAAGCTTCGGGGAATTTAACCCAATAACTCACGAAAATCTGTGTAATCTGCGTAATCTGTGGATTAAACCCAAACCTTGTCTGTTCCGGAGATAACTTTCGACGTTCCATGAGAAGGCATTTGAAACATGGAACCCCTCCGCCGAGGCGGATTGAGGTTTCTCCCTTTCATCCCCGCCCGCCTCGTCTGATTCAAAAAAGTCGTCCACCATAAACAATGGGTAGCCGTTCACAGGAACGAATTTCTCTTGACAACGTAACAATACTAGGGCGAACATAGGTGAAACTTGAACACCAGATACCGAAGGTTGTGGTAGTTTGCAGATGAAAAGCAGGGCGAAACCTATTTACCAAACTCAACAAACCCCAATATTGGATCCCCATGTAATCCAAGGGGGCGGAGCCTGCCCTGTAGAATAAGATTTGCCGACTATTGAAGATATCAATTCTTAATCGTAGACAGAAAAATGCTTTTTTACACAGACATGATCGTTACAACGAACTCAGCAACCTGGAGGGACAACCATGGTTAAAGTAGCTGTCGTTGGATCAGGTTATTGGGGCAAGAACCTCGTTCGCAATTTCCATGCCTTGGACTCTCTCCGAGCAATTTGTGACAACGATCCACAGGTGCTCACCAGATTCCAGGATATGTACCAGGATATCCCAGCTGTCCATGATTTTGATAACCTACTGGATGGTCCTGGCCCACAGGTTGACGGTATTGTCATCTCCACCCCCGCAGAAACCCACTACGGCTTAGCGAAGAAAGGCCTTCTTGCCAGAAAACACGTTTTCGTGGAAAAACCGCTCTCTCTGACCGTAGAAGAGGCTCAGGAACTCGTGGAACTGGCACAACACAACCAACTGATCCTCATGGTGGGCCATATCCTTCAATATCATCCCGCAGTCATCAAGCTTAAAGAACTTGTTGATTCCGGAGAGTTGGGAAAGATCCAGTACCTCTATTCCAATCGCCTGAACATCGGCAAGATCAGGGTTGAGGAAAACATTCTCTGGAGTTTTGCGCCTCATGACATCTCGGTGATCCTCATGCTTCTGGGGGAAAGGCCTGAAACCGTCTATGCCACTGGAGGTAGCTACCTCCAGCAACGGATTCCAGACACCACCCTAACTGCCCTGGATTTTCCCAGCGGTGTCAAAGCCCACATTTTTGTCTCCTGGCTTCATCCGTATAAAGAACAGAAACTGGTCGTGGTGGGCGATAAGAAGATGGCTGTTTTTGATGACGTGAGTCAGGAAAAACTGCTGCTTTATCCCCATAAAATCCAGTGGCTCCAGCGCGTTCCTGTTGCCGCTAAAGCAGAAGCAGAGGTGGTGGCAGTGGATCAGGAAGAACCCCTCAGGGCTGAATGCCAGCATTTCTTGGAATGCGTTGCTCAGGGGCGGACTCCCAAGACGGACGGACGCGAAGGTGTCCGAGTGTTGCAAGTGCTTCAAGCATCACAGGAATCCCTTGATCAGGGTGGCTGCAAGATTGAATTGGTCCAGACTCCGAAATCAAGAACCGAAAGTCGACAGATGCCCGAGATTATTGAATTGGAAACAAGCAAAAAACCAAAACCCGCGCAGGTTTTTATCCACGAATCCTCATACGTCGATGAAGGGGTCGAGATTGGCGCAGGTACCAGGATATGGCATTTTTCCCATGTCTTGACTGGATCTCGGATAGGACAAAATTGCAACATTGGCCAAAACGTGGTCATCGGACCGGATGTCACCATTGGGAATGGCTGTAAAATTCAGGACAACGTTTCCCTGTATAAAGGTGTAACCCTGGAGGACGAAGTCTTCTGTGGTCCGGCCATGGTATTCACCAATGTTTACAACCCTCGGGCCCACATACGGCGTATGGATGAATTACGCCGCACTCTTGTGAAAAAAGGCGTCACATTGGGGGCCAACTGCACGATTGTCTGCGGTCACACCATTGGCCGCTATGCCTTTGTGGGTGCCGGAGCGGTGGTGACCAAGGATGTGCCTGATTATGCCTTAATGGCGGGTAATCCGGCTAGACAGAAGGGATGGGTATGTTCCTGTGGAAATAAGATTATTTTGAACCGCAAAGAGGGAGTATGTCAGGTATGTGGGTGCAAGTATGAAAAGCTGGAAACCGAACGTGGGCGACGTCATGTACGATGCCTTTCTGGCAAATAAGAACCTGGTATACCGGAAATCACCTATTCTTTCAGATCTGGATTTGAAACCTAAGGGCTATTGTCTAGTGATCGAACAGTTCTATCGCTTTTAGCTATTACCCTATCGCTTTTTGCCTTTCGCCTTGTGCCCTTCGCCATAATAAATCGCTATCAGCTATGACCTATGAGCCTTAAAACACTCATCCACCTCATCGCTGCTGGCAGACCAAACTTCATGAAAATCGCCCCGCTCTATCATGCGTTGAAAAGGGAGCGTTGGGCAAAAGCCATTATCGTTCATACAGGTCAGCATTACGACCTGAATATGTCCGATGCCTTCTTCCACGACCTTCGGCTTCCTGAGCCTGATCTCCATCTGGGCATCGGGAGTGGCACGCACGCTGAGCAGACCGGGCAGGTGATGATAGCCTATGAGAAGGCCCTCCTGGAAACTAACCCCGACCTGGTGGTTGTCGTGGGAGACGTAAACTCCACCGTGGCATGCACCCTTGCCGCCTCCAAGATATCATACAAGTCCATAAGCTCAACCAACCCGACCGAACCAACAAACTCAACAAACCCAATGAACTCGATAAACCGTGAACGCCCGCTAATCGCTCACCTGGAAGCAGGCCTTCGTTCCTTTGATCGAAGCATGCCGGAAGAAATCAATCGTTTGGTAACTGATGCTTTGGCAGACGTACTTTGGACCCCCTCTCCCGATGCCGATGAAAATTTGATCCGGGAGGGAATATCTCCGGACAAGATCCATCGTGTGGGCAATATCATGATCGACTCCCTGGAGATGCTTCGGCAGATAATCGAGGAACAGGCGGCGTACAAAGAGTTTGGCCTGGAGCCGCGTGACTATGGTGTAGTTACGCTACACCGTCCTTCGAACGTAGACGACTTGAAGGCTTTGAAGGAATTGTTTGCAGTCCTCAGTCGTATAACAAGAAGAATTCCCCTCGTTTTTCCAGTTCATCCGCGAACACGAAAAAATCTAGAGCAGGCTGGATTAATGTCCTCTTTAACCAGCACCAACGGGCTCCTGCTTCTGGAGCCATTAAATTATACAAGATTCATGAATCTGGTGTTTAATTGTCAATTTGTCATTACAGACTCTGGAGGCATTCAAGAAGAGACCACTTATCTCGGGATTCCTTGTTTGACATTGCGTCCTAATACAGAACGCCCTGTCACCATTCACCAAGGAACCAATCGACTTTGCAAACTGGAGGATGTTGAAAATCAGGTGAACAACGTGCTTTCTGGGCAAATCGGTCAGGCAGAGGCTATTCAATTCTGGGACGGCAATACAGCAGACCGTGTAGTTCAATCCATCAAAAACCTGTTATCCGTATAGCCCGTCAAATCTCGTATCAGCATAAACGACCCAAAGAGCTTCCCCCAAGATCTTTTCAGAGAGTTTTGTTCATCCGCAGCCCCTTAAAAGGTCAGTATGAAGAAAAATTCTGCATCATTGCTAAGACACCCGAAGAGGTATTGAAAAATTTTCCACCACTCTTTTTGGATCTGGGTCTGGATGGGATCATTCTTTTCGACAAGAATGATTTCTTTAAAAAACTTCAGGTAAAAATCAGAGACATTATTCGTCAGGCAGGTCTTCAAAGGAAAAGGGATAATGGAGAATTTTACTGGAAATGGCAAACCCCTCTGGCGTTCCTGCGTGGACAATTCTCAACTCTCCATATCTGAAACCAAATGTCCAACGACTATGAGCTATCAGCTGTCCTCTGGTATATCAGTATGGGTCTGTAACAAAACGATTATTTTTATGAAACTTGTCAACAATGAAGACCTGACCCCTCGGTTTTGTCTGATAACTATTCTATTCTTTTGACCATCGACGTCGAAGACTGGTTCCAGGTAGAAAACTTCAAGCAATACATCCCATTTTCCTCCTGCCCCCACCGCCTCTTGAGGTTTTGCCATTTTCCACGTTATCGGTTATAAA
>DAOVOU010000318.1 GCA_030629475.1 Desulfobacterales bacterium
CCGCGCAAGCTCCTCAAGGCGCCAATGTCGTCCAAGTTGAAGCGTGTTCATCCCATGTGCGCATCCATCCTGGCGAATCCTTTCAACTGGCGATTATTGTAAATGTAAGACAAGGCTTTCACATCAACAGTCACAAGCCACTGGATAGATTTCTGGTGCCAACGGTGGTCAAGTTTGATGAAAGGGAAGAGATCGTCTTCGGCCCAGTGGTCTACCCACAGCCAAAGCTCAAACCGTTTTCCTTTTCTACCAATAAGGTATCTGTTTATGAAGGCAAAATCTCGATCTTTGCCCGGGCCGAAGTTCGCGAAGGTATTTCTGGCGAAAGTATAGAAGTATCAGGCGTGCTTGCTTGTCAGGCGTGTAACGACCGAACTTGTTTCATGCCCGGGTCTGTCAAGTTTGAGATACCCTTGGTGGTTGTCAAGGCAGGTGAACCAGTCAAGCTAGTTAATGAACATATCTTCCAGCAGAAGGGCTCTTTGACCTCTGAGGAAGTACACACCAAACAGGTCATTGAAAGAGGGCTGCCGTATGCTATCGTCGCCTTTTTCCTCTTTGGGCTCGCTTTGAATTTAACTCCCTGCGTTTACCCTGTTATTCCAATGACTGTTAGCTTCTTTGTGGCTCAAAGTGAGCGAAAAAAGCGGGCAGTCTTTGTCCTGGCATCATATTACGTGCTGGGAATCGCCATTGTCTTCTCCATTCTGGGTTTGATCTCCGGGCTGGCAGGCAGGCAGTGGGGTTTCTTATTTCAGAACCCCTGGTTCGTCATATGCATCACCATAATTGTTCTTTCCATGGCGGCCAGCATGTTTGGGGTTTTTGAAGTCACAGTTCCATCATCTTTGATGACAAGGCTTGGCAAATCGCGACAAGGTGCAATCGGCTCTTTCGTCATGGGATTGACGGTCGGGATGGTTATTGCTCCCTGTGCGGCCGGCATTATCATCGGGCTGGTTGGTATCGTTGCCAGGCTGGGCATTGTAGCAAAAGGTGCCTTGCTCTTTTTTGTCATGGGTTTGGGGCTGGGGCTCCCCTATCTTTTTTTGGCCATGTTTTCCGGGGCTTTGAGTCGGTTGCCCAAATCGGGTATGTGGATGGTCTGGATACGAAAGTTCTTCGGCCTTCTCCTGATCGGCGTGGCCATCTATTTTCTCGTCCCGCAAGCCAGACAGATTGATGACCAGCAAGGATTCTATCTGGGCGTTCTGGCCATTTTTGGCGGGCTCCTGCTCGGTTTCCTGGAGCATGGGGAGGGCTACACCCGAAGCTTCAAGACAATTCGCGGTATCTTTGGTGTCCTGCTCATCCTTTCAGGGGCCTTTCTCGTGAACGCAACGCTCCAACCCGAGCCCCCGGCAATGGATTGGGTGTACTACAGGGATCAATCCATTGAACAGTTGCAAAAGAAGAATAGACCCATCCTCATTGACTTTTACGCGGATTGGTGCGCCGCCTGTAAGAAATTGGACCGTAGGACATTCAGCGACCCAAGGGTCGTTGAGAAATCCAGAGCATTTACTATGCTAAAAGTAAATTGCACCTCACCGGACGAACGCTCCGCACGCTTAATCAAAAAATATAAGGTATCAGGCCTGCCCACAGTGACTTTTATCAGTGCCAAGGGCAACGAACTCAATAGCTTGAGACTGGTTGGTTTCTTGGGGCCAGATGAGATGGCAAAAAGAATGGAAGAGGCCTTATAGTATTTTGGATTTTGGATTGGGGATTGCGGATTTGTGGGGTTTTACCTGCCCGCCAGTGCCAGGCGTTGGCAGACGGGTATGCGACCGAGCGCCAGGACAGGCCGGGAGGAGCTTGGGCAAGGAAATCGGTTTGGGAACCACTGCACACAAAAAAACCTTAAAGGACCTCGGCGAGGTTGTCATCATCCGGCTCATCCAGGGGAAGGTATCTCAAGGGCTTCCATCCTACGTGAAAAAAGGGATCGGTGATGATTGCGCGGTTGTGGAAACCTCGGGGGAGAGAGTTCTTCTCGTAACCACTGACACCCTGATCGAAGGGATTCACTTCACGGACCAGACCCTTTCCCCGGAAGCCCTTGGTTGGAAGGCCCTTGCCGTTAATATCAGCGACATTGCTGCCATGGGCGGCACGCCCCGAACGGCATTTCTCTCCATTGGAGTAAAGCCTGACACGGAAATCAGCTTCATAGAGTCATTCATGGCGGGATTCAAGGCCCTTGCAGACAAAACCGGTATCATCCTGGCCGGAGGCAACACTGTGGAAAGCCCGAGTTCTGCGGTCATTACCGTAACCCTCCTTGGAGACTGCCTGCCAGAGCACGTGGTGTACCGCTCCGGAGCCAGAGTCGGCGATGATGTGTGGGTGACCGGCCCGCTGGGCGACGCAGCCGCAGGGCTATTTCTGCTCCAGACCAAAGAGTTTGCTGCACCTTCTGGATACGAACCCCTGGTCCGTGCACACCAGAAACCGATGCCTCCGCTTGACGTGGGAAAAGCCCTGGCAGAGAGCGGCCTCGCACACGCGATGATCGATATCTCAGATGGTATCGCCAAAGACCTTGGCCATATCTGCGAGCAAAGCGTTGTGGGGGCGGTGCTCTGGGCCGCCTCCTTACCCATGTCGAGCCCCTTGCTGGGACTGGCGGCTGAGGCAGAAAAAGAAGCTCTTCAGTGGGCCCTCCATGGCGGCGAGGACTATGAGCTTTTGTTTACGACATCACCTGCTGATAAAGAAAAGGTCCAATCTCTTACCGCAAAGCACTCAGGCAGGCCCGCTGTGAAAGTAGGCGTCATCGTCCAGGAAAATGGCATATTGCTTGCGAAACAAGGGACAGAAGTACCCCTTGAATCGGGCGGATACGTTCACTTTTGCAAATAGGGTCTGACCGAAAATCCCTCTTTTTGTCATTTCGACCCCTTCGCTTCTGTCATTCCGAGCGAAGCGAGGAATCTTGGTATTACGCTCAGGGCAGGCTCCGGGAAAAATCTTTAAGCTTCTGTTTTGAAATAAGATTTCTCGTCGCTACGCTCCTCGAAATGACATTTCTACCTAGTTTTCGTTCAGGCACTAAATGGGGTCTCCAAAAGTTCAGCAGAGCGCTTCAACACGAGAGGCGTAGCAATGGAGGTAAAAAAAATATATGTGACCGGAAACAATCAAGCTACTATTATATGTGATTCATGCGGTAAGTGGAAAACACTTGACGAAGCTTCATTGCTTTTCTAATAGGTAATAAGAGCCGGAGTGTTTCTTGCGCAGGAATCTTTGTTACAAGGAGGTCAGCCATGGATTGCATCTTTTGTAAAATCGTTAGCGGCGAGATTCCCTCGATAAAGGTCTATGAGGATGACAGGGTGCTTGCCTTTATGGATATCAATCCCGTCAATGAAGGCCATCTTCTGATTATCCCTAAGGCTCATGCTGCTACCATCCATGAAATTGCTGAAGGCGATTTCTTGGCGGTTATGTCTGCCACACGCA
>DAOVOU010000343.1 GCA_030629475.1 Desulfobacterales bacterium
AATGCAAGAAAAACGGGAATGGGTTTGCAGCCTCCTATCTTCCCGGGTTCCTCCCCTCTCCAAGCCAGAGTTCCAACATCAACAATACCCACAAATTGTCGTCGTAGTAGGATGTGGAGTCCGCCTCAAAGCACTTTCGGGACGTTCATTAGTTTATAAGTTTCTGTTTTTTTAGACCCCAGTACGATCTGCCGGACCTACCCCAGTACCATCTCCCTGAGCCACGGGGCAGGCAGGATGAACTCTCCAGGGGCGGGCGGGAGGCGGACAGGGCACAAGCGGGCAGGTCTTCTTACCTCTAAAGTGGGCCTTGAGAAATTTAGATAGTTACAGCGGAGATATGTTTTTTCTCCAATTCAGCTTCTTCCGCATAGACTAGAAAGGGAACTTTGGCAATCTCTATATCGAGCACCTTTAACATATCTTCCTTGTTAGGTATCCTGACGAACTCTTCTTCCTTATTGAGGCAGATTTCTCCAACGATAAATAGCCCCTTTTTTGTCTTGCATAGAACTGGAACATGCCACATCTGAGTTTCTGCATTGAAACGAGGTGTCCCTGGTGTAGTCATGTTTCCAACATGATCACAGAGAAAATCTTTTACCTTTCTGTAGACTTCCATATCCTCACTCCTCTAAAATTAGACCCCTGCCATGCCTGAAAAAATATCTCTTCTTCAGTCACAAGATTCTGTCCCATCACAGGGTCATGGTAGACAACCTTGTTGTCCATTCTTCCCAGAATTACAACGAAATGGCCGATTCCTGAAATCCCTCCGTATATCTTGCCAGGATCTATCAAGGCAATGATAGGCAAATTCGCTTCAAGTATATCATAAATTTGTTCCATGGTTAACTCAGCAAAGGTGTCTGCTCTAAACTTGAGCTTCGTTGCAGCTTCCACTATTTGAAAACGGCTGGTTCCTAACCGGCTTGTCCCACACAACTCAATCAATTTCTCTTCATCAATTTCTAAACCAAAATAAGAAAGTATCATTCTCAAGGATGCTGGACCACAACTATAATCTCGTTTCTGTCTAAGGTACGGTACTTTCGGCATTTTTTTAACCCGCAACTCGTAACCCATAACGCGCAACTACATATCTAAAATCTTTAATCCCCTGAAGATGGTGATGATTTTCTTTCTCTCAGAATCCTTCAAACCAGGCTTGTTTAAGAGTTCTTTTCTAGTCAAAACAGAGCAATAAATATCGATATTGCTTGATCTAAAAAGCGCTTTTGCTGATGAAATACCCTTGAGGTAATCTATGAAAATGTCAGTATCTATTAAGAGTTTGATGCTTGCCACTCGATAAGTTCCTTGAGAAATTCTTGGCCATCTTTTTGCTTCCTCTCTGGAGTGAATGACTCTCGTTCTCGTAGCCTTCGAACATACTCAGCGCTATTTTCGACGCTCGTGTAATTGAATTCTCTCTCCTTGTGATAAAGGAACTGCATAAAATCCAAAACTTCCCCCAGCTTTTCTACAGGAAGCATTTTCGCTATATTTTGTATCTTCTCTTGATAATCATTTTTTGCTTCCATAAACGGCCCTCCTCTCCTCAGGTTGGATACTTTTGATAGCTTTTTAATAGCATTCCATGGCCGAAAATGCAAGAAAAATGGGAATGGGTTTGCAGCCTCCTATGTTCCCTGGCTCCTCCCCTCTCCAAGCCAAAGCTCCAGCATCAAAAGCACCCACAAATTGTCCCCATAGTAGGATGTGTTATCCGTCTCAAAGGCTGATTGCATCTCATTGATAAATTGCGGCCGAATATACTGGGTTATTCGGGGAATGCCGCTAAAGAGAGTGTCATTGAGCAGTTCGGATAGGCCGGAATCTTTTTTAAACCAATACGCAATGGGCAGTCCCATGCCGTGCTTCTTCTTTTTAATTATTTCCTTCGGCAGAAAGCCATCCATGGCACGTTTGAAAATGTAGCGATTTCTGCCACGCTTGACTTTAAGCGTCGGAGGGATGGTCGCAGTGAAATCCACCAGGTCGCGGTCCAAAAGGGGATATCGAACCTGCACACCTGTTGCCTCCACCATCTGCGTTACCTTGCGCAGATCATTGTCTGTAATTGTGAACTTCATATCGATGTAAAGAAGCCTGTCTGTGTCGTGGGCGGAGGCGGCCTGATCGTAAAGTGATTCAGCAAGATTGATAAAGCAGCCGGTGTCAACTTGAGCGAGATACTCGGGTTGGAAGATCTCAAGCGGGTCTGTCTCGGCCAAAAGATTATAGGAAAAAAAACGCTCAGGGTTTCGCATGTTGGCCCGGCGAATGTAACGACCTGCCTTGTACAACGGCCCCACTGCCGGAAGCTTTGATATAAGAGGTTCTAATAGAGACAGTCGCAAAGCTTGGGGCAGCATGAAATATTTTTCAAAAAGCAGATTGGTCACATAACGCTCATTTCCACCAAAAATCTCGTCGCCTCCATCTCCCCCAAGCAAGATCTCGATTCCGCATTCACGCGCCATACGAGCACAATAGTATGCCGGAACAACCGAGGCGTTTCCGAACGGTTCATCATAAATGCGC
>DAOVOU010000160.1 GCA_030629475.1 Desulfobacterales bacterium
ATACCTATTTTAGCCAGTTTCCAGGCATGTATTTCACGGGCGACGGGGCCAGGAAGGACAAGGACGGCTATTATTGGTTCATGGGGCGCGTGGATGACGTAATTAATGTCTCGGGCCACCGCCTAGGAACGGCTGAGATTGAGAGTGCGCTCGTGTCTCACAAAGACGTGGCCGAGGCTGCTATTGTAGGGTATCCGCACGAGATAAAAGGCGAAGGGATATACGCCTTTGTGGTATTGAATGCGGGAGTAGATGGATCAGACGATTTAAAGAAGGCCTTGATCGGTCATGTGCGAAAAGAAATAGGGCCTTTCGCCACTCCGGACAAGATCCAGTTTAGCGACACTCTGCCAAAGACACGAAGCGGAAAAATCATAAGAAGAATATTAAGGAAGGTAGCCGCTGGCGATCTCGAGGACATGGGAGACCTCAGCACCCTGGCTGATAAGGATGGATTTATGAGGCTGATTCAGGAGAGAGAAGTCTGAGCGAAGGCTGAAGATAACCGAGGCTACTATGAAAACCCTCATCTGTATTGATGGGCACGTTCATGCCTTGAAAGCTACCAGGCTGGCGGCGAAGTTTGCCTGCACCACAAATAGTGAAGCCACCTTCCTATTTGTTCGGAGATATAGAAAGCATACTCGCGGTTACAACATTCGATCGAAGGCGACAGAGATATTTGCCAACTGGAGGGAAGAACTCCCGGAGATGAGGTATCTCCATGAGGCTGAAGACGTGTTTAAAAAAGCTCGTGGGTACAGGGAAAACAAGACAGAGGTGGGAGAGCCGCGTAGAGCGCTGATTCATCTTGGCGGCCGTGTTCTTGAAGAGGGAACGGTCCAGCTACGTTCTGAAAGCAGCGCTCATCTTAAAATCAGGGAGGGCCTCCCTCACGAAGAGATACTCAGAGAAGCGGAGGAAGGCCATTATAGCCTTATCATGTTGGGGATACGCCATGCTGGTGAATGTCGCTGGTATGATATTGAGCACATTCCTCTGAGTGTTGCCCAGAAGGCCCCCTGCCCGGTCATGGTGATAGGCAAGGAATTTGAAGAAGGACAACCCCTATTGTTGTGTGTTGGAAAGAAGGACCCCCCTGAATCAAGCTTTGGGCTGATCCGAGTCATAGCAACCAGAACGAAGAGTGAGATTGAGGTCCTAACGATACTTAGAAGTGCTGACCCAACTTTTCAGTTTTCTAAAAACATTTCCTCCATGATTGATGAATGGTCAGCGGGCTCTTTGAAGGTGACTCGGAAAGTCCTGACCGGGGAGCCTGCCAATGCGATTCTCGAAATGGCACCGGATTATGGTCTTACCATTTGCTCCTCAATCGAAAAGCGAAAGAGAAATCGACTGGGCAAGGTGACCAAAAAGGTGCTCTGTCGTCAGTTCAATTTGCTCGTCTTAAGGTAATCAAAGATAACGGGGCGGAACATGCAACAAGCAGTTCACCGGATCATTAACGACGTCTCGGAATTTCTACAACCTATTGAAGTTATAGATATTTATTGGCACTATTGCAAATTCGATCAGGGAATAATGGAATACTGGAATGATGTAAAAGAAAAAAAACCAAAATCCTCTTAAACCCAACATTCCATTATTCCAATATTCCATCATTCCAATTGTGAGCGAAGCGAACTAAGTTCAAGATTATGGGAACAACAATTCAATATTCCCTTGAATTGACTACTATAAACCTTAACAGATCGACTATGGTGAGATCAGCAATCACCCTTTTCTCGCTATCCAGAACGGGGATCTCTTTCACATTCGTCCTAATCATTCTTTTTAGCACTATCCCCACTTCTTCCTCTTCAGTTGTCACTACAGGATTTTTTTTCATGATGTCTTTTGCGGTTTCGGCGGTGATCATGCTGATAAGAAACCTTGGATGAATTTGAGGCTCATGGCTTGGAGAAAAGACATGTCGAACCAGTAGCCCCAGGGAAATGGTACCTGTAAGTTTCCCCTCGTCGTCTACCACATAAAGGAGGCGGCTGTGCTCGAAGCGGATCATGGCCTCAACCACTTCTTCAATATTCGCTTTTTCATGGATGAGCGGAAGCCTTCTCTCTTTGAGGAGGGCAACCAAGTCAGTTACCCTCGTATTGCCTAATACTCCTTCAATGCTCGTCATTCCCTGACCTTTCACCCGATCTTCTTATGGTTACATAGTCTTTTGGCCCATTGCTACAAGGATTGGGAACCAACCTGCCAACTATGTGGAGAGTAAAAATCCTCGGTAGAGTCTCCGGATGCCGAGACTATTTGCACGGACGCGGTTCCCTTCTATATGGACGCTGTTGATCATTAGGGGCAAGCTTTCGCTATGCTGGTTTTGTCCGCATTGCTTCACCTGCCTTGGTGAGTGCGAAGCGGACGAAAAATGGTGTCACAAGTTCATTGATGATGACCGATCCCAAGACCGCGTTTACCATCACTTCCGATAGGTATGTAGAACTGAATATCTCCTTAGCCTCCAGAACCAGGCCCACGGTCACCCCGGCTTTTGGCAACAGTGCAAAACCCAGGTATTTCTTGACTGCCTCTGGTGCCTGGGAGATTTGAGCCCCAAGGCGACTTCCCAGTAACTTTCCGGCAAACCGTCCCAGGGTAATAAGTAAGGCCAGCCAGCCCGCTGTCTGCATCACCCGGAGATCCAGGTGTGCCCCTGCCAGGGCAAAAAACATTCCGAATATGGGCTCTTCTATACTTTCTACGACCCCAAAAAGATCCTCATGGTGCCCCACGAAGTTGGTCACCACAAACCCCAGCATCATATTTGCCAGCAAAGGAGAGGCCTCAAGGCTGATAGCCAAACCACTGACCAGAAAAATGGATCCTACCATCACCCCAATCATTGCTTCGCGCCGGGTTACAAAACGAATCAGCTTTCGAAGGGACACCCCCAATACCCCCCCTATAGATAGAGAGATCATTATGGAAAAGACAGGAGAAAGCAGGAAGTTCTCCCAGGTGATGGCTTCCTGGTTCACGAAAGTTTTGGCTATGGTGATGGCAAAGGCATATAGGACAATGGTCAAAGCGTCATCCAGGGCGACCACACCCAGAAGTATGGAAGTAAGTGGTCCTTTTGACCTGTATTCATGGACGAGGGCCAGAATCGCCGCTGGCGCTGTGGCCGCACAGATCGCCCCGATCACGAAGGCCATCGGAAAATACAAGGCCCAGAAAGAAGGCAGAGTCGCCCTTAAGCCATGAATCAGATAAAAAAACAGGGCGAGGGCTATTGTGGCCACAAGGAAAGCACCAAAAGTCTGTGTAAAGGTAATCCAGAAAATATGCCTCCCAAGCCTCCTCAACTTTCCGAGCCCCAGGGACCCTCCTATGGAAAAGGCAATGATCGCCAAAGCTATATCGGTAATCAGGGTCAGCTCTTCTTTTACCAGCCTCTCGTGGAAAAGCCCCAGGACTGAAGGACTCAGTAGCATCCCAATTACAAGATAGCCAGTCACTCGAGGAGCTTTAAGGTAATTGGCAATCTTTCCCCCTGCATAGCTCAAGAGAAGAAGAAGCCCTATGTAAATTAGCGGATGGAGTGTTTCCAGGAACTTGAATAGGCTGAAATCAATAAGTTCCATACCAAGACTCCAAGTTAGTTCGCTTCGCTCACAATTGGAATACTGGAATATTGGAATGGTGGAATGTTGGGTTTAAGAGGATTTTGGTCTTTTTTTCTTTTACATCATTCCATTATTCCATCATTCCATTATTCCCTGATCGAGCTTGCAATAGCGCCAATAAATACCTATAACTTCAATAGGTTGTAGAAATTCCGAGACGTTTTATTTATGTCTTGCGCACCCAGCGGTATTTGGATAATCCATTCTCACCGGCCGCACTATGGCTTGACAATACCTTTTTCGACTCTCTTGTCAATCCCTAAACTGGGTTGTTCCCTGTAGCTTGCTACAGGGTTTCCTTACAGTTCCCTCTCCTTGGGGAGAGGGTTGTCGAGATGTTTGACAGCCCTGGTTAAATGTGTCAAAAAAGATAAGCTCTAATACTACCGGGTAGGCTCAAGGAAGGGAAGCAAGTCCTTTTGTCTTTCTATTTCATCGGGGTAATCTGTGGATTAAAGGTCGTGCTTGATCGTATGCCCACCAAAGAACGGGATATAATCCTTGACTCAATCACCGAGGGTGTCTTTACGGTGGATCGGAATTGGCGTATCACGTCTTTCAACCGCGCGGCTGAGACGATTACCGGTATCCCTCGCGATACGGCGATAGGTCAACCATGCAAGGACATACTAAGAGCGAATATCTGCGAAGGCAACTGTGCCCTCCGGGAGACTATCCACACCGGAAAACCCATTGTGGGGAAAGCCGCAGCCATTCTAGACAAAGATGGCAATCATCGTCCGATCAGTATCTCCACGGCTGTGCTAAAGAATCGGCAGGGTGAGATCATCGGGGGTGTGGAGACCTTTCGTGATCTCACGATGATAGAGCAGCTTCGAAAAGAAATCGAACGTGACTATCGCTTTGAGGATATCCTCAGTCGCAGCCACCGCATGCGTGAGATCTTCGATGTGCTTCCCCAGATCGCTGAGAGTGTGAGCACCGTTTTGCTCGAGGGTGAGAGCGGCACGGGCAAAGAACTTGTTGCCCGGGCCATTCACAACCTGAGTCCTCGCAGGAAAAAGCGTTTCGTGGCTATTAACTGCGGGGCGCTGCCGGACACGCTTTTAGAATCGGAACTCTTTGGTTACAAGGCGGGTGCTTTTACGGATGCAAGGAAGGACAAACCGGGCCGCATTACCATCGCTGAAGGTGGAACCCTTTTCCTTGACGAGATCGGCGATATCTCACCTGCCTTGCAAGTCCGTCTGTTGCGCTTTCTGGAAGAGCGGGTCTACGATCCGTTGGGTTCGGTGAAATCGCTCAAGGCAGATGTGCGGGTTATAGCCGCAACGAACAAGAACTTGTCAGATTTGATGGCGAGGGGCAGATTTCGGCAGGACCTTTTCTACCGGGTCAATGTAGTGCGAATTGAGCTTCCGCCACTCTGGCAGCGCATGGAGGACATTCCGCTTCTTGTGGACCACTTCATTGCAAGCCTGAACAGCATACAAGGCAAAGAGGTGGTGGGCATCACTGACGAAGCACTCACTTGCTTGATGTCCTACAACTATCCCGGTAACGTGCGCGAGTTGAGAAATATTGTTGAGCGGGCCTTTGTACTCTGCCGTTCGGGGGAGATTGAACGAAGGTATCTCCCCGAGCCGCTATGTTCCGCCGCCTGCATTAACTGCCCGAAACAGACAGAGTTCATGTCCCTCAAGCAGATGGAAGCCGCCTTCCTGATGAACGCCCTTCGACGTAACAACTGGAACCGCTTGCAGACGGCTAGCCAGCTCGGCATCCACAAGACCACACTATTCCGCAAGATCAAATCCTTGGGTCTTCAAGTGCCTCTATCCGGGAAACAATCCTAATCTGACGGCTCGGAATTTCTACAACCTGTTGAAATTAGAAGTATTTATCACGTCTATAACAAATTCGATCAGGGAATAGTGGAATAGTGGAATGATGAAAAAGAAAAAATGGGCATCCTTTATTTTCCTGTTTACACTTTTTCTATAGAGACCAAAAGGTAATGTTCCAGCTGCTTTGGGCTTTGATCATGGTTTTGGCAACTTCAACATG
>DAOVOU010000203.1 GCA_030629475.1 Desulfobacterales bacterium
CCGATCCTCTCGAATTGATCCATTCCCACCTGGCGGAAGAAGCGCCGCCCGTCCACGAACTAGATCCGAAAATCCCCCCTATTTTAGGTAAGATCATAGGCAAATTAATGCTCAAGCAGCCGGAGAAACGTTACCAGAGCGCCTCCGGGCTTCTGGTCGACCTCATACGGTGTCGGGACGAATATTCAAACACCGGCACGATCGGCGAATTTCCTTTGGGGGTTTATGATCGTACCCATCGAGTCGCCTTCGTCTCCAAAATGGTGGGACGCGATAGAGAGACTGAAATTATCCTTGAGGAATATGATGAAGCGGCCAAAGGCTCTTTCCTCTCCTTATTCATTTCAGGGCTGCCCGGCATTGGAAAAACCCGCTTGATTCAAGAGCTTCAGAAGCCAATCGTGGAGCACAGGGGCTATTTTACCTCAGGGAAATTCGATGTCTATCAAAAAAACATTCCATATAGCTCCCTTATCCAGGCCCTCAGGAATTTGGTGAGGACCTTTTTAACGGAAAGTGATGTAAGGGTCGCTCTCTGGAAACAAAAGATCATCAAAGCGGTTGGAAACAATGGCCGGGTGATCACCGACGTGATCCCGGAACTGGAGACCCTGATCGGCCCTCAACCAGAGGTTAAACCGCTTCCTCCTGTGGAATCCAGAAACCGCTTCCATGATGTCTTTGGCCGTTTTTTGACCTGCCTGGCCAGCGAGGAAAACCCCCTGGCGCTTTTTATCGACGATCTTCAGTGGTGCGATGTTGCCTCCTTTGATTTCCTGGCCAACATCTTTGCCAACTACAAGGAGCACCCATACCTTTTTTTATTAGGAGCCTATCGCCATAACGAGGTAGATTCAAGCCATCCCCTGACAAAGCTAATGCGAAGTATCAAGGAAAACCGCCAACCCCTGAAAGAAATCAGGTTAGAACCTCTTAAACCCGAGCACTGCCACGAGATGGTCTCCTATATCCTCGATGCGCCTCTTTCACAAACCGAGGTCTTAGCCAATTTTATAACCGATCTCACCGAGGGAAACCCTTTGTTTGTAAGCGAGATGCTGTCATATCTGCATAATGAAGATTTGCTCATTTTAGATGAAAAGATGCAATGGCATTGGGACATGGATAAGATCAGCCAGTCTGACATGCCGTCTACGGTGGTGGCGCTTTTTAGCTCAAAGGTACAAAAACTGCCTCCTGATACGATTTACCTGCTCGAATACTGCGCTTGCATGGGAAACCGCTTCACACCGGATGAAGTTGCTCTGGTCAGAGAAATTACATTATTTGATACATTTGAAAAGTTGAAGCCAGCCTTAGGCCGGGGCCTTCTGATAGAGAGCAAAGATGAATTGCAATTCGTTCACGACCGGGTGCAGGAGGCGGTCCTGAGTAGCATAAAACCTGAAATGCGGCGGCAGATACATTGGCAGATCGGAAACCACCTTCTTTCTGCTGTCCCCAAAGGGGCAGATCTGGAAAAACTGGATAACCTGTTCACCATTGTCTCCCATCTCAACTTAGGAAGGCAGAGGACGCTGGACAGAGAAACTGCTTACCAATTGTCGGATATCAATTATCATGCGGGTAACAAGGCCCTGGATTCCCTGGCTACAGAAGCAGCCAATGAGTATTTTCGACAAAGCCTTCAGCTTTTGCCGGATGACTGCTGGGAGGTACAATACGACAGGACTTTCAAGATATTCCAGAAATTGGCAAAGACCGAGTTGATGTGCGGAAGATATCAGAGCTCGGAAAAACTGCTCAATCAATTACTTGATCATGCCAAAACCGATCTGGATAAGGCGGAAGCCCTGGCCGAGCAGACCACCTCACTCTCATCCGTAGGCAATTTTATAAAGGCCATTGAAACTGCTAACCGCGGGTTGGCATTTTTCGGAAAATCGATCCCGGATGATCCTGAGCTTGCGGAGAAAAAACGAGAGCAGTTGATGAATGAAATCAACTCTCAATATGGTTCCAAAATTTGGGACACTATCCTGAATATGCCGTTTGCCAGGGAAAGGAAGGTTGAGATTGAATTGGCCTTCTACAGTGAACTTATCCCGGATTTATACATGTCCGGCCTGGTGCCACAACTCTATCTTTCGGCAGTGCAGTCAACCCAACATTGCTTGGAAGGCGGCATGGATGAATCGGTGATCTACTCTTTTTCTATCATGGGGCTTTATCTGGGGGAGCAAGAAAAATTTGATCAGGTCTTTCGATATGAAGAACTGGCCCTTAATTTGTGTGAAAGGTACCCGAACACCTTTGGGGCCACCCGGGGGATGAACGGGGTTGCCTGGGTTACTATGCATACGCGGAATCATCCCGAAGAACTGGCCAAACATTGTCTGAAAGCGATCCAGTGCGGCAAGAACTGCGGTGATCTGTATAATGCCGGGCTTTGCTACGGACCCTTGATGTGGGGCCTTCAGGTGCAGGGAGCCAACCTATTGGTCGTTGAGGAGTACGTTAAGGAATGTCTTCAGTTTTCTCAAAAATATCATTTATCCTTTTCCGTTGCCCTGGCCGAGGCCATGCAGGCCGGATGGGTTGCGCCGATGAAAAAAAATTATACACCTGTCCCCATGGAGGAAAAGATTAGAAAATGGGAGAGGGAAAATCATGTTTCCGCTGCGGGAAGCTATTTTGCCCACATGGCTTTGACCCACTATTATTTTGGAGAGTATGAAAAGGCTGAACAGTATTTACTCGAGGTCAGGCGGTATCTGAGAGGGCTTACCGACCATTTACTAAAGCGACAGTGGCATGCCTTTCAGGTGCTGAATGCCCTCAGGCTGTATGCAAGGGGAATCATATACAAAAGCAAAGAAGAATTACTATCTTTTATTCAACCGCTCATCAAGAAGGTTGAGACCTGGGCTCAATACGGACCAATGCTTAAACCTTATCTTGCCTTTATCTATGCGGAATTAGAAAGATTTACCGGGGATTTCAGAAAGGCAAGAAGCCTCTACTTTGATGCTATAGCTATTGCCCATGAACAGCGATTCACCCTGCTGGAAGGTCACCTTAATGAATGTCGGGGTGAACTTCTCAAGGACGCTGGTCTGGGTACGGCCGGGGTCTACCTGCAGGAGGCAGCGCGTTTGTATAAAAAATGTCATGCCGAGCGAAAAGAGATCTTTATGATCGGCAAACACCCGGAGTATTTCGAGGAAGAAGCGCCTGCCTACATCCCAGTCGAAGCAGAATCAGTCGAAGCAGAACCCGCTGCCTCCATCCTTCCCTGTCTGGATGCTGACTACCTGATGAAATCCTCCGTTGCCATTTCAGCAGAGATCGATCCTGATGTCCTGTTGAGAAAGATTATGAACGTGGCCCTGGAGGCCTCGGGGGCACAGCATGGGTATCTTTTGATTGAAGAGAACAGTAGCCTAATTATTCGCGCTGAAAGTCACATTACCGAAAAAGATGTGGTCCGGACTGTTAAATATGGCCTCGAAGATGCCACGGATGTTTGTAAGGCTATCATCCGTTATGTGCATCGAACAAAAGAGAAGGTGGTCCTGAACAATGCTTCAGAAGAGGGTGAGTTCAAGGATAATCCTGAGGTTCAGGCCATGGGGCTTCGGTCCGTCCTTTGTCTCCCACTGATCAAGCAATCTAAGTTGACTGGAATTCTATACCTCGAAAACCGTTTGTCCGATTTGGTTTTCACGTCGGAAAAGGCAAAGACGACCGAACTTTTGGCTTCCCAGGCGGCCATCTCTCTGGAAAACGCCCGATTAGTAGATGAGATGAAAAAGGCGAAACAGCAAATAAAGGGATCGCTTCAAGAAAAAGAGGTGCTTCTGAAGGAGATTCACCATCGGGTTAAAAACAATTTGCAGGTCATTTCCAGTCTGCTCAACCTTCAGCTCGGATATATTGAGGATAAACATACCATTGAGATATTCAAGGAAAGCCAGAACCGTGTCAAATCAATGGCGCTCATCCACGAAAAATTGTATGAATCCAAAGACCTGTCGAGGATTGACTTTGCTGAATACATCCAAAGCCTGGCAACTAGTTTGTTTCGTTCGTACGGAGTCAGTCCAGGCGCCATCATCCTGAAGATAAATGCTGGTGATGTTTTACTGGGCATTGATACGGCAATTCCTTGTGCTTTGATTATCAATGAACTTATTTCAAATTCCCTAAAACACGCCTTTCTTGCAGGCAAGGAAGGCGAAATCCGCATCAATCTTTGTTCGGATAAGGATCTCCCCGTGCTGGACACGCAGACAGGTAATAAGTTTACACTGATTATCAGTGATAATGGCGTCGGATTCCCAAAAGATTTGGACTTCCGAAACACGGAAACATTAGGTTTGCAATTAGTAATGACTCTAGTAAAACAGATTAAGGGTGTGATCGAGCTTGACAGGAGTGGTGGAACAGAATTCAAGATTACATTTGCCCCTATAGAGACGACGAAGTTATAAGGAGAGGAGTTAAGACAATGGCGAATACACAGATCCTGGTTGTTGAAGATGAAGGCATCGTCGCCAAAGACATAGAAAATACGTTAAAAAATTTGGGATATGCTGTTCCTGGCATCGCCTTTTCCGGAGAGGAAGCCATTAAAAAAGCAGCAGAAACGCACCCGGATCTGGTGCTGATGGACATCGTGTTAGAAGGGGAAATGGACGGCGTGGAAGCGGCTGAGCAAATCCGAGATCGTTTCGGTATTCCAGTGGTATATCTCACTGCTTATGCAAATGACAAAACATTGCAGAGGGCAATGATAACAGAGCCTTTTGGCTATATACTCAAACCGTTCGAAGAAAGAGAATTACACACTGCCATCGAAATTGCCCTTTACAAGCATGAGATGGAAAGGAAATTAAAAGAGAGCGAGCAATGGCTATCCACCACACTGAAAAGTATAGGCGATGCTGTGATTGCCACCGATGCCAA
>DAOVOU010000116.1 GCA_030629475.1 Desulfobacterales bacterium
ATGGAAGAATACAGGAAAAGCATGGGTGTTCGTCATGCTCTACTAAAGAGGATGATGCCCTATTGGCGCAAACTGACACAGACGCTGGATCAAGTTGGCAAAACCATCAACGGTCTGCAGGAACGTTCGACAGTCATAGACAACAGGATGGAAGAATATGAAAAGATTCGAGCTCAGACTGACGAGGCTGAACGTACGTTATCCTCATCCGCAATGACCCAGTTTGTCATCTCCGGCTTCGTATTGCTTATTGCGATTGGAGGAGCCATTATCAATTTCAATTTGATCGCCCTGCCCATGTCGGAAATGGTTGGCGGTGGCAGTTATATTGGGCAATTCAAGACCTCGAATGTGGCCGCACTGGTGATCATTCTTGTAGAGGTTGCTATGGGGCTCTATCTCATGGAATCGCTTCGCATTACCAAGTTGTTTCCTATTATCGGAGCAATGGATGACAAAATGCGTGTGAGAATGATCTGGATTACATTTAGTATCCTGTTGATTCTGGCAGGAGTTGAGTCAGCGCTGGCCTTTATGCGTGACCGGATTGCGGCTGACATGCAGGCTTTGAGACAATCCCTAGCTGCTCTGGAAGCGGTTCAGCCGGTGAATAGCTGGATACCCACGGTCGGCCAGATGGTGATGGGATTTATCCTGCCCTTTGCATTGACATTCGTGGCCATACCACTGGAGTCTTTTGTAAACTCTTCCCGAACGGTGATGGGGATCGCATTGGCAGGGCTGCTGCGCTGGATCGCCTTTTTGCTTCGTTTGCTTGGAAACGTCGCCGATTATTCAGGTGAATTAATGGTAAACATATACGACTTGCTGATTTTCCCTCCCTTATGGGTAGAGAAGCTTGTTCATGATAGAGGACAACAGGCTAAGATAAATCCTCAAGAGGAGACGACATGAAAAAAAATTCTATTGCCATTATTGTTCTTTTGTTCATTGGAGGATTGCTCACGGGTTGTTCTGACGCAGAAAATTACCGCCGTGGCGTGTACATGCTTATGGACACCTCGGGCACATATAAAAATGAGTTGAACAAAGCGTGCTCGATTGTTCACTATCTTCTTGGCACACTGGAGCCAGGAGACTCCCTTGGAGTAGCAAGGGTTGACACAGCGAGTTTTAGCGAAAAAGACATCATTGCAAAAACCACGTTTGACAGGCGCCCGTCAGTTTCCAATGGGCAGAAACGGATCTTCCGCGACAAAATTGACAAGTTCGTTTCCGCTGTCAAGGGGAGTCCATATACGGATATTACGGGCGGTGTCTTGCAGGCGGTGGAGTATTTGAATGAGACCGGAGCCGGGAAAAAATACATTCTGATTTTCTCTGATTTGAAAGAAGAGCTTGCCAAAGGGTATGTTCGTGATTTTCCCATTCAGATGCGCGGTTTCAATGTTGTTGCGCTCAATGTCACCAAGCTTCGGAGTGACAATATCGACCCACGAGAATACATGAGCCGTCTTGAATACTGGAAAAAGCGATCAGAGGAGGGCAGTGCACGCTGGCGAGTCATAAACGATCTTGAACGGCTTGATGCCATACTGGCGGATTAGTCTGGGTCAGGCCCTTTCGCCAAAAATCGCTGTGCCCACGCGCACCAGGGTGGCCCCTTCTTCGATGGCGGCAGCAAAATCTCCGCTCATGCCCATGGATAGCTCTGTTATGTGCACATTGGCAATGGCCTCATCGCGGATCAGGTCCTGCAGGTTCTTGAGGGCCTTGAAATAGGGACGCACCTTTTCCGGGGCGTTGAAGAAAGGGGGCATGGTCATGAGCCCTTGAATTGAAATGTTTTCCAGGGGGGCAATGTGGCGCACCAGGCGAACGGCCTGTTCTGTTTCTATGCCGGACTTGGTGGCCTCGCCGGAGATGTTTACCTGGACAAGGATCTTTTGGACCTTGCCCAGCGCACTGGCTCGTTTGTTCAACTCCTTTGCCAGGTTAAGGCTGTCTATTGAATGAATCAGGTCAAAGAGCCTGACTGCATATTTTGCCTTGTTGGATTGAAGGTGGCCTATGAAATGCCACGAAACGTTTTCTTCCCTACCATATCGCTTCGCCCCGTTAACCTGTCACCTTCAGCTCACCTTCAGCGCCGCTCCTGCCTCCAACCTCAATCCTCAAGTCCTGAAGCGCCGATCCTCCAATTCACCCTCAGCGCTGAACTACGCCCGCCTTTATTAAACAATCCACCACCTCGCATACCGGAAGGCCCACCACGTTGGTGTAGGAACCCTCGACCCTCTTGATCAAAAACGTCCCCAGCCCCTGTGCTGCATATCCCCCAGCCTTATCAAAGGGTTCGTTGGTATTGATGTACCAATCGATCTCCGTTTTGGTCAGCGGGTTAAACACAACCCTGGTTTCCACAGTCTCGGAAAAGGAGTGTTGCGCCGCTTTGCAACAGATGCAATAGCCAGTCAGCACCTTGTGTGTGTTGCCACTGAGCGACTCAAGCATGAGACGCGCTTCGTCTTTCGTACGCGAGAAAGCGAGAAAGGGGACGCTGGTAAAAAAGTAACAAAACCTTATTCGATTAATTGCAACCCATTTTCGCGGGCAATGGTTTCTCCCCTTTCGACCGAGAACCCCACAACAGGAGAGCTCGTTTATGAATATCTTTCGACGCTCTATCCCCCCTAATCATGATGTGATGCAAGACACTTGGCGCGTCAAGGCGGGCTTTTCTTGGCATGGGGTCTATTTCCCGTTTTTGCTTTCCTTTGCTAACTTATTTTTTTACCAGCGTCCCCTATTCTTCCCGGGTGACGACAATATTGTCGCCTTTGGCAAGCAAGAATTTAAGGGGCTCCTTAGAAGGCGTGTGTCTCCCCTTGCAAAGCTTAACGGTTGGGTTGAGGGAGGACTGGTACAGTGGGATGATACTCTGAACTCTTATTTGGAAGATTGGAATAAGAATGGTGAGGCACGCCAGCCAAAAAGACAGAAACAACGCTTTCGACAGCTTACAGGGCGCAAATATCGAGGTTCCTGATGCTTAGGAGGATCAAGGAAAGAGAGGATGAGCATGAAAACTTTCCAGGCAAATTAACCATGCAGGCTGCGAGTCTTATACCTCCCCTTTCCCTCTGAGAATCTTATAATTTCATGCCCATCCCCCTTTTTTGTCCCTCCCCTGACATATATTTCTCGGCAAATCTTCTGACGCTCTGATTAGGATCATCAAGTGCATTTTCCAAAAAGGACATCCCCAAAAAGCCGGCACCAACCTGATAAGCCTTTTTTCGAACTTGGCCCAAAGAGTGACGGGTGGTTCCCTCAAGGATATCCTTGATTTCTTTGTCCCTAAAGAGCTCTGTCTTATGTTCCAACAAATCGAGAGCACCCAATACAAAAAAATGAGAAAGGTCGCGATGGCCCTGTTTTTGCTGATATTTGTAATATTTTTTCACGGTCCTTTTCACACTGCCTCTGATGAGACCCTCCCATCGGACAGCATAGCGCGGCAGTGAGTCGGGGACACCAAAAAGATCTACCCTGTAAAATACCGTGAAAGCCCCCTTAAACTGCTTGCCTTTCACCGTCATGACAAGAAGATTTCCTTCACTCTCAAGAAAAACCTTCTCCCTCAGTTGACGCTCCGAGATGACTGTCCGATTATAAGGTGGCTTGTCAAAATTGGAACAGACGGGAAAAGTGTTATTCTCAAAAATCTCACGATTTAGAATACCATCGCACATACTAGCCTTCCATTCGTCAGACAAATTCTCATTTTCCATAAAACAGTCAAAGACGAAACCCTCCTTGTTCTTGCAGATCCTTTTTTCACTTATGGTTTCCACAAAAAAGATAAGTTTTTCCGCAGCCGAATACCTCTCATCCCCAACAAAGGCGTCTATGACGCTCTTCAGATCACCTGGGCTAGCCCCATGCATGGCCGAGACAGACTTCTTGATCCTGCGTGCTGTTTCCAAAATACGCTTGTAATTGGGATCCTTCTTGTAACTCATGCTATCCTCCGTGCGTCCAAAGGGGCCCTTTCGTTTTGCAGGTTTCAGTTTGAGGTTCCATGAGTCCGCTACAACGCTCAATTGCTCTTTCGACTTTTTTGCTTCATGAACCGGCTCTAAAAGGATTACTTAGAAACTGGAAAACTAAAGAGTCCCCCAAACTTTCTCCAAACTTTCTCTAACTGTTTGAGGATGTCCCCCTTTTCACGCACGTCGTTTCTAAAAAAGTGGGACCAAAAAGGGAAGAGAACAAGGGAGGATTTTTCTCGAGCGTTCATACATCAACAGTGGGCAACCACGTTGCAGAACGGAGCTGTTCATCGAGGGTCATCAAACGCAGGCCGTAGATCACCGCCGTGGCAGCTATAAACCGATCGGCAGGGTCTTGGTGTGGCAGATCAAGTTCTCGGCTTTTGATCGAAACTGCGATGTTGAGAGGGGCTTCTTTGACAGGCCACCGATTCAAAGCCTCTTGAACCCAGCTAATCGGATCCGGTTTGAGACGAATTCTTCCTTTTTCTGCCAAAACCAACGTTTCCCAGACAGAGATGGGAGATAGCCACACTTCCGTCTTGTCGCTGGCAATGGCTTTCCTGAACGCCACCGGTATCCTCTTGCTGCCCGCGAGATTCCATATCCAGATGTGGGTATCTACAAGCAGCTTCACGACCTTAAGACTTCCCAGTCCTCTTCAGGAAGCGGACTCACAATATCACCTTCAATGACAATGGTGCCCTTCATGCATCCAAAGGGCTCTTTCCACTTCGGTGGCGCAGGAGGAGATGTCACAACCGCAATGGGCTCACCTCTTTTGGTTACCATCAGGGGGGTTCCGGTCTTCTTGATCCGTTCCAACAACGAGAGACACGTAGCCTTAAATTTTGAAATTGCTATGGTTTCCATGGACGTTCTCCACCTATAGTATGGGCAAATTACCATGGTCAATTATCATAGTCAACAAAAAATAATGCAGCTTGTTTCTGTGCTACAGCCCACATCCTTTAAAATGCCATTCTAAAACCTTATTTGGCACAAATTCCGACCGTTTCTTTTGCAATGTCAGCAGGTTGGCGTGGTCCGACCCCAATCCACAATCCAACAATTCAAGAGTCCCCCAATTCTGCGCTAAAGCCCAATTAGTATAGGATGTCCCCAACAAGATAGTTAAAGAAAGGGGTCGCCATTCGGTTTTGCAGGTTTCAGGTTTAGGTTCCGTGGGTTCGCTACAACGCTCAATGGCTCCATCTTCGACTTACCATCATGAACCGGCTCTAAAAGGATTACTTAGAAACTGTAAAACTAAAGAGCATCTCCAACATTTCCCTCAACTGCTTTCTTGCCTATAAGGAGCAGTTAGTTACTTATCTACGGACGTCCCCCGGACGTCTCTATCTACGGATGTCCCCCGGACGTCTCCAGAGGATAGTTGCTCCAAAAACTGGGCGAAGGCAACAAGGTCCTGTCGAGCTTGATCATAGGCATCAGGAAGTTTCTCAACAAGATTCTTGACCCTTTCCGGAATCAGGTTAAAGGAATATATGTTTCGTATTCTATGCCTGAAACGCATGAATTCATCGAGGAGTTTCCTGGCGTTACTGGAGAGTAAAGCGGGACGAACACCGTCGATTTCCTTACACATCTGATCGAGCAGCTCTTTATGCCAACTCTCCCCTCCTGGGAGATGATCGTCTATGGTATCAGCAACCGACTCGAAAATCCTTTCAAGTCCAGTATAAAAGCCGTGAAGGTCGTAGGCCACTGCTTTCAAATACGCATCGTGTCCAGTGCGAACAAACTCACTCCAGTCACGTTGAACATGAGAAACGATTGTGCCAATCTGACGCAACTCATCACGGATCCTCTGGGCCTCTTTCAAGGCTTCTCCCTTCACAGTTCCACTCCTTCCTCTTGTATCTGTTTCAGTAGTTCCGGGGAACACTCTCTTGAGTCAACCAGATCCACCTTGAATCCAGATGCCATCGCCTCCACAGCCGCTTCTGCCCGAAAGAATGCCTCCACAGAGATGCCATCTACGCAAAGATCTATGTCGGACCGGGGGGTGAACCATACTTTGTGTGCAAGCGACCCAAACACCAACACACGCGTCGCTCCAAAGCGTTTCTTCAAAACCGTTGCTGCTTCACGAGCTACCTGTAGGGCACGATCGCGACGAACAATTAGGCCGCGGTCTCGGCCGTAACGCTCTATGGCCTGCCACGGACGGTATCTAAGTAATTCCTTACGAGGCCAACCTGCTTTTTTCAAATCTGATGCGGTCTTTGCCATGACAGTCCCTCTGTTTTTGGTCGAGTTGAACACCCCCACCCTATCTTTCAATGCTTTGAATTTAAGGGTTGGTTGGAGAAATTCCCCTAAACCTGCCCGCCATTGCCGTGTATGCCGGCATTCTAGCTCCCCTGCGAGCGAGGCGTTGGCAGGCGGGTCCCCCTTTAGGAAAGGGGGACTTTTTGTGATGGGAGAAACGAAAGAAAATGGTGTCAAACCTACACATTTGACAAAAGCAGTTCCTTCGCCATCTTCGTGATAAGCTTTCCGAGCTTTTTATCATTTTTATGCTTTATCCGGATTCTTCGACTCGCTTGGGTTGCCCCTGATTCGCTCACACCAAATCGCTCTGCAATTTTCCTTAGCTTCTTACCGCTATAGCGGTGGCACAAATACAGCTTGACCTGTCGAGCCAGTTTCTCATCTCAGGCCCGTTTTGTCAAATGTGTAGGTCTGACACCTTGCTTTTCCCTGACACCTTGCTTTTCCTACGCCTCGTAGAGTTCACTCACCAACTTGTGAAACCAAGGAGGCTTCTGCAGTAAAACAAAAAACAAAATCA
>DAOVOU010000344.1 GCA_030629475.1 Desulfobacterales bacterium
AAATGGTATGCAGAAAAGGGTTTCGATATTCGCACTCTGCCTGTTCTTGCTGATTTCGGGCATTGCCTGGGGTCAAGATGCCAGGGTAACCGACGTCATCGTCACCAATACCAGAGATGATCTCATATTGTATTTTAGGGTTCAGGACTGTTTCACCAAAGACCTCCAGCAGGCGATCTTGAACGGGGTTCCCACAACCTTTACATTCCTGGCCTCGCTTGACCAGGTTCGAAATTTTTGGAAGGACAAAAATCTCGCCAGCCTGGAGATCCTCCACACCGTCAAGTATAATAACCTGAAGAATGAGTTTGTGATTACACGTAGCGAACACAGTGACAAACCGGTTATTGTAAATACTTTGTCTGAGGCCAAGAGGATTATGGCGGAGGTTGAGAATCTCAAAATTGCCAAGCTTAAATCCCTTGAAAGGAACTGCCGCTACCAGGTCAGCGTAAAGGCGGAACTCAGCAAGATCACCCTCCCATTCTATCTGCATTACGTATTTCGGTTTTTCCTGTTTCTATGGGACTTTGAAACGGACTGGTACACAACCGACTTTATATACTAAGACCAAATTTCCATGCCAAAAGTGTCAGAAGAAGAAGCCAGGCGCCGCAAGCGTGAACGGATCATCATGCTGGTTCTTCTCGTCGTGGTAGGCCTCCTCACATATGCAGAAACCAGGGTCGTCCGCTTTGGGGCAGGGCTTCCTATTTCCAATACGGTCGTCATGTTCATTCTCATCAACATCAACGCGCTTGTGTTGCTGTTGTTGATCTTTCTGGTCTTCAGAAACATTGTGAAGCTTCTCTATGACCGGAGGCGAAAGGTCATGGGGGCCAAGCTGCGCACCAAGCTTGTGGTGGCCTTTGCAAGCCTTTCCCTGATTCCGACCACCCTTCTGTTTTTCTTTTCGGTCCAGTTCATAACCTCCAGTGTGGCATTCTGGTTCAATGTGCCTGTGGAACACTCTCTGGAAAGATCCTTGGATGTTGGCAAATATGTGTATAAGCATTGCACAGAAAACAATCGTTTTTATCTGGAACGGATAGCTTATCAAATTGTGCGCAGGAACTTGCTGAACGAAGAAAATAGAAAAGCTCTGGCCCACTATGTTAGGATTGCCCAGAGGGCTTTCAACATCCATGCGATCGAGGTCTATTCTACCCGCTCAGAGCGGTTGGCAGTAGCCCTCGATGCAGATCTGGAAGGAACTCCATTTAGTCCGGTATCAGCAGATGCGATACAAAAGGAGTTTCACGAGGTCAAGTTTACTACGCTCACAGGACACCTCCCTTCAGGTGAAATAATCAGAACCCTTGGCTGCATTCCATTCAATGCCGATCCGGATGAGGCCATTGGTGTGGTGGCTGTCACTACCGTTATTCTCGCCAGGCTTTCAGAAAATATGGCTGCTATTTCCCGTGGGTTTGATCAATACCATCAAATGAAGATGATGAAATGGCCCATCCAGGTCAGCCACCTGATAACGCTCTCCATTGTGGCCCTGCTGATCATATTCTGCGCCACCTGGTTCGGATTTTACTTGGCAAAGACACTGACGACTCCTATCCAGGAACTGGCTGAGGGAACGCGGCGCGTGGCTGAAGGAGACCTGAACTTCACCATAGGCGGAGTCACCGATGATGAAATGGGCACGCTGGTGAATGCCTTCAACAAGATGACCCGTGATCTGAGAGCAGGCAAGCAACAGCTTGAGCTATCGGCCCGTGAACTCACGGAACGAAACCTTGAGATTGAACAAAGGCGCCTTTACATGGCGACGGTTTTAAGGCATGTCTCTACTGGTGTTATTTCAGTCAATGCCGCGGGGTTTATTTCCACCATCAACAAGTCAGCAGAAAAGATGTTTGGGCTCAAAGGAGCACAGGTGTTGAATCGAAGCTACAAAAAGATTCTAAGCCCTGAACACCTGGAGTTGGCCAGAGACCTCCTGGAAAAACTGGAAAATAGTCCTGGGAACTCGGTGGAAAGACCTGTTAGGGTAACCATCGATAGGGCCGTCCGCACCTTCATGGTCCACATCACAGCCCTCAAAGACGACAAGAATCGTTACATGGGGATGGTCGTTGTCTTTGACGACCTTACGGAGATCGAGAAGGCCCAAAGGATGGCGGCCTGGCGCGAGGTAGCACGACGTATTGCCCATGAGGTGAAGAACCCCCTTACCCCCATTAAACTTTCCGCGCAAAGACTCAGGCGGAAGTATGGTGATCAAATTGTAACGGACAATTCTGTTTTCATGGAATGTACCCAGACCATAATCGATCAAGTAGATCAGATAAGAAACCTCGTGAACGAGTTTTCCTCCTTTGCCAGGCTCCCCGCATCAAGCCCTGAGCCGTGCCAGTTGCCCGAAATTGTAGAAGATGCAGTGGCCCTTTACCGGGAAGCACGTACCGACATCTTATTTGAGATCGATTCAGAGCCGGACATTCCACAGCTCAATTTAGACCGACAGCAGATGAAGCGTGTTATGATCAACCTGGTTGAGAATGCCATT
>DAOVOU010000190.1 GCA_030629475.1 Desulfobacterales bacterium
ATTAATTAAGATTTTCGTTACGAGTATCAAAACGGCTGAAAAGAAACAGAAATAGCTGTTGAATGTTCGGTATTGGGTGTTTGTTTTTTCATTCGATGTTGGACGTTCGATGTTCGATGTTCGACGTTCGTCTTTCAAAACAACCCCGTATGGCATAAATGCAACCCGTTTACAAAATAACTTAGCGCTTATGGGACTTCCCCCCAAGTTGCGTTTGTCGTGTCTATTATGTTTGTTGAGTTTGTTGCGCCCGCCCTGGCGCTCTATCTTTTGAACCCAATGAACCCAATTCCTGCCATGGTCAAAGCCACCCCGATGGTTCAGCAATATCTGTCGATCAAGCAGCAGTACCAGGATGCTATCCTGTTTTACCGCATGGGCGATTTCTACGAGATGTTTTTTGAAGATGCAAAGATAGCATCTCGAATCCTCGAAATTGCCCTGACCTCCCGAAACAAAAAAGACGAAGAACCGATTCCTATGTGCGGTGTGCCCCACCATGCTGCCCAGGGCTACATTGCACGACTCATCGAGCGCGGTTTCAAGGTGGCCGTCTGCGAACAGGTGGAGGATCCTGCAAAGGCCAAGGGCCTTGTGAAGCGGGATGTGGTGCGCGTGATAACACCCGGGGTGGTCGTTGATACAGAGATTCTGGATGCAAGGGCCAACAATTTCCTCATGGCTTTGTCCTTTCGGGAAGGTCGCTACGGGGTCGCCCATCTGGATATTTCCACGGGGACTTTCAGGGTGACCGAATCAAGCGATTTTGACAAGGTCGCAGACGAGTGCCGGCGTATAGAGCCAAGCGAAGTCCTGCTTGCCGAGTCCCATCGCGAAACACCTGAAATAATGGCGGTCACAAAAACGCTCGGGAAGATCTCATTAAACTTCCTGAAGGATGAAGACTTTGATCTCGAATCAGCCAGAACACGACTTCTGAGGCAGTTTAAGACCCATTCTCTGGAAGGATTTGGTTGTAATGAATGGCGGGCCGGCATTGCAGCAGCCGGTGCTCTGCTGCGCTACGTGGATGAGACCCAAAAGGGGGAGTTCGTCCATATTGCGGGGGTTGCATCGTACAGCCTTTCTGATTTCATGATCGTAGATGAGGCCAGCAAAAGAAACTTAGAACTCTTTGAGACCATCTGGACCGGTGCCAAACGCGGGTCCCTTCTTGGCATGATGGATCAAACCGTAACATCCATGGGAGCCCGCATGCTGCGGGCATGGCTTCAGTATCCGCTTTTGGATCTTGAGCAAATCAAACTCCGATCAAATGGGGTAGAAGAGGCCAAGAAGAGACAACTTGCGAGACGTTCGGTGAGGAAGGTCCTGCAAGAGGTACATGACCTGGAGCGCTTAAATGGCAGGATTGCGCTCGATCGGTGCAATGCCCGAGACCTGGTAGCGTTGAAACACTCTATTCAAAGACTCCCCAAGATACGTTCTTTGATTCACGAATTTGCAAGCCAGCTTTTTGTGGAGATCACCTCAAAATGGGATGACCTTGCCGATATAGCGGGTCTGATCGAAGAGGCTATTTGTGATGCCCCGCCTCTTACCATACGCGAAGGTGGCATTATTAAGCCCGGCTTTGATGAGGGGCTCGATGAACTGATTCGGAGCAGTCGGGAAGGAAAGGATTGGATCTCACGTCTGGAGGCTAAAGAGCGGCAAGCCACAGGGATTAACTCCTTGAAGGTGGGCTTTAACAGGGTTTTTGGTTACTATGTTGAGGTTTCAAAGACCCATATCGAATCAGTTCCAGCGCACTATGTGCGCAAACAGACCCTGGTTAATGCGGAACGGTACATCACAGAGGACCTCAAGGTGTATGAGACCAAAGTGCTGGGAGCTGAAGAAAAACGAGCCCGGTTGGAGTATGAGCTGTTTTGCGTGGTAAGGGAAAGGGTGGCTCAAAGTAATCGCCGGATCGCAAGGATGGCTGACGCTGTGTCCAGACTGGATGTGTTGCTGGCATTGGCTGAACTGGCTGATCAAAATGGTTACGTAAAGCCGGTCGTTCATGGCGGTGACAGCCTTTTTTTGAAGGAGAGTCGTCATCCGGTCATTGAAAAACTGGTATCATCAGAACGGTTTGTGCCTAACACGATTGAGATGGATCATACCGAGCAACAGGTGCTTATCATTACCGGACCCAACATGGCCGGCAAATCAACGCTCCTGCGCCAGGTAGCCCTGTTGGTATTGATGGCCCAGATGGGTTCTTTCGTTCCGGCGGAAGCAGCCTCCATCGGGATCGTGGATCGAATCTTTACACGCGTTGGGGCGCTGGATAACCTTGCCGAAGGCCAGAGTACCTTCATGGTGGAAATGCAGGAGACCGCCAACATCTTGAATAATGCCACTGAAAAAAGCCTGGTCATTCTGGATGAGATCGGCAGAGGGACCAGTACCTTTGACGGGCTGAGTATTGCCTGGGCTGTGGCAGAATATCTCCACGACTGGAAAAGCCGCGGGGTCAAGGCCCTTTTCGCCACTCACTATCATGAGCTAACGGACCTGGCCCTTACCAAGCCTCGAGTCAAGAATTACAACGTTGCTGTCAAGGAATGGAATGAGGAGGTCATTTTCTTGAGGAGACTGGTTGAGGGGGGTACCAATCGAAGCTATGGTATCCAGGTGGCCCGCTTAGCCGGCATTCCGGCACAGGTCTTGGATCGGGCCAGAGAGATATTGAAGAACATAGAAAGTGGTGAATTAAACGGTGCAGGAGAACCGGTGCTCGCACGTTCCAAGAAGCCGGTTGACAAAGACGCAAGTGTTCAGCTTTCCCTTTTTTCGACCTCAGATGAGATTGTGATTAATAGCTTGAAAAAGCTGGATATTTCCAATATGACACCCCTTGAAGCATTGAACCGGTTAAACGAACTAAAAGAACTCATGGAATAATGGAATAATGGAATGTTGGAATATTGGAATATTGGGTAATAAAAGCGGAAAAAAACATATTAACGATCAGGTTTGCTGGTTTACCCGTTTGCCTATCAGCCCGCTTCACGCTCAAGGATTTCACTTGTTGAACAGGACAACGGGTCAATGGACGAACGGGCAAACGAATAAACCCATTATTCCATTATTCCATCATTCCACCATTCCAACTAGGTTCATATTCTTTCTCATTCTGCTTTTGATATCAGCTCTACACCCGCCTGTAGCTGCCGGATACCAAACCGAAAGGGACTATCGAGACGCCCGGTCGAGTTTTGAAAAGCTCCTGAAGGACCCTCAAAAACAGAAGCTCCGACATCATTGGATTGCGTGCATAAAAGAATTTCGTGCTGTTTACGCAACCCAACCGAACGGGCCAAGGGCAGATGACGCCCTTTTCATGACTGCACGGCTGTATGCCGAGTTGTATGGGTTTTCTGGCAACAATAAAGATAAGCAACGGGCCCTCGATTATTACAACCGCTTGCTGAAGCGTTTTCCAGGGAGCCGATATGCGTCAAGGGCAAAGAGGGCAATTGCCAGGCTGAGCAGGGGCCACGCAAGGGCGTCAAAATCGAGCGCGTCAGTGCGGGTCAAAACGCCTCCTTTTTATAAGAAGAGATACAAGGCTCAACCAAGCTCGCTCGCTGAGGTAAAAGAGATACGTTTTTGGTCCAGCCCGAGCTATACGCGTGTGGTCATTGATGTGGAATCCGAGGTGCCCTATACTCACCGCCTGTTGAAAAAAGATCCCAGCATTGCAAAGCCTATGCGTCTTTGTATTGATCTGAATCATGCGCGCATCGGGCCTGGGCTAAAGCCGGCTGTGCCGATCGTAGATGATCTCCTCAGCGGTGTCCGTGCAGCTCAATATAGTCCGGATACGGTTCGGCTCGTTTTAGATATCAAATCGATCGATGATTTTAGGATATTCTCTCTACGCAACCCGTTTCGCATTGTAGTCGATGTCAGTAGTGTGCCCATAATGGCCGCATCGAAGACCACATCAAAGAACCGGTTTAAACACGAACTGGAAAAACCGGGTGGCGAGGTACCAAAGGGTGCCCTGGCCAAGCAACTCGCCCTTGGGGTAAGGCGGATTGTCATTGACCCCGGACATGGGGGCAAAGATCCTGGTGCCATTGGATATTTAAAGGGTGTGCGAGAGAAGAATGTGACCCTGGAGATTTCCCGGAGACTGGCCAAAAAGATTCGTCATAGGCTTGGATGCGAGGCCGTGCTCACCCGAAACGCAGACACCTTTCTTTCCCTTGAAGAACGCACCGCCATCGCAAATACCAAGAATGCCGACCTTTTTATTTCCATTCACACGAATGCCAATAGGGCCATGGCTTGCCGTGGTATTGAGACCTATTTCTTGAATCTGGCCACAGATGAAGACGCCATCTTGGTGGCTGCACGTGAAAACGCCACCTCAGCCAAGAATATCAGCGACCTTCAGGCCATTTTGAGTGACCTGATGAAAAATGCCAAGATAGATGAATCGAGTCGCCTTGCGGGTCACGTTCAAGAAGCCCTTATAAAAAAATTGAAACCAAGATATAGCCGTATCAAAAACAGAGGTGTAAAACAGGCCCCCTTCTACGTACTGCTTGGTGCTGAGATGCCGTGTATATTGATAGAAGCCGCCTTCATAACGAATCCGAGAGAGTGTCGCAGATTAAACACTGCCGGTTACCAGGAGGACATAGCCGATGCCATTGTAATGGGTATCCAACACTATATAGAGGAGATCCGTCCCGCCGCACTCACCCAGGTTGAAACAGGAATGCCAATTTCATCATGTCGGTCATATTAGCCGCTACAGTTTGGTCGGGATGGGTGTATGCTAAGCCTTGCGTATCGCCTCCTTTAGCAGCCCATTGAGTTCAGCATTGTCGTAGGAAAGCGTTTGTGCGACCTGCTGCATCCTCTCAGAAAGCCTGCGGTAACCCCAAACACAACGCTGTAACACTTCCTTGCGGCTGTGGCGCTTGTAATAAAGAGGCAGGTTAACCTCAAAGAAAGAGATGCTATCCGCGTCCTTGATAAGGTCGGCGCGGGGGTGGCCCCCGGTCTCGTGCCGGCGAACAAGCGAGTATACCTCGCTGGCCAGATCCTTCGGCACTCCACAATCTTCCATAATCTCCTTGAGAATCTCCGCACTGTTCAGTGCGTGG
>DAOVOU010000091.1 GCA_030629475.1 Desulfobacterales bacterium
GACCACATCGGCAAGTTCCTTCTCTGCCAGCCGTTGCGCCACTGTTGCACCCACGTTACCAGCGCCAACGACTGTCACCTTTTTCTGCATCGTTCTATCCCCTTATGTAGTCTCTGTTTCCTAATCATTCACCGCAGAGCACGCAGAGAAAATTATTCCTCTAGATCATGGACCAAACGACGGGTCTCGTTTTTGAGAGGCAGGCGCGGTGGCCTGCCCTACTGGGTAGGGTCGGCCACCGCGCCGATCAAAATACGCTTGTGAATAACATATTCATTCTGATTCTGTCCATGTACAAATACCCTAGATTCCCTCCTCCTAACCTCCAATGCTGTTGAATTAAGGCAACCTTTTCGGGCGGGCCGCCCCTACACATATTGGAACGTAAGGTTTGTAGGGGCGGGGTTTACCTGCCCGCCAGTGCCCCGTCTGCCTTACAAGCTCAGCGAGCGGGCAGGCAGGCTTTGGCAGGCGGGTCCCCGCCCGGACCCTGGGAATTAGCTTGTCAATTACAAATGAATCCGGATTTGCGCCTTGACTTTTTCTAATGGCTAATCCTAAGATGCGCACGGGCAAGATCGGTAGGCTTTGCGGGGAGAGGAGTAGACCTTGGAAATTACTTTATATGATACAGTCTTTCCTGACTTAAATTTGCTGAGACAGGGCAAGGTGAGGGACATATATGATCTGGGGGATGCCCTGTTAATGGTTGCCACAGACCGCATCTCCGCCTTTGATGTGGTGATGCCGAGTCCCATCCCGGGAAAAGGTCGCATCCTGACCCAGATGTCAAGGTTCTGGTTTGAAATGATGGAAGGTCTCATTCCGAATCATCTTATCACTGCTGATGTGAAGCGGTTTCCGGAGGCATGTCATCCATACATTGATATCATAAAGGATCGGAGCATGCTGGTTCGCAAGGCAGAGCCCCTTTCAGCAGAATGCATCGTTCGAGGATATCTTTCTGGCTCTGGCTGGAAGTCGTATCTGGAATCTGGAAGGATCTGCGGGATGAGACTTCCCCAAGGTTTGCAAGAATCCGACCGGCTCCTGGAGCCTCTGTTTACTCCCTCGACCAAGGCGGATATCGGAGCCCATGATGAAAACATCTCCTTTGAACAAATCGAAGATATGCTGGGCAAGGATCTGGCTGCCCGGCTCAGGGATGTTAGCATGGCCATCTACGAAAGGGCGGTGGAGTTTGCTGAATCCCGCGGCATTATAATAGCAGACACCAAGTTTGAGTTTGGTCTGATCGACGGGGAACTGGCCTTGATCGATGAGATCCTTACCCCTGATTCATCCCGCTTTTGGCCCAAAGACACCTATCGCCCAGGCGGACCTCAGAAGAGCTTTGATAAGCAATACGTGCGAGATTACCTTCTTTCACTTGACTGGAACCAAAAACCGCCTGCACCCGAACTCCCGCCGGAGGTTGTTGAAAACACCCGAAGAAAATATGAGGAGGCCCTGCGCAGATTGACGGGCACCTAGGCCGTGCCATTGCAAGCTATAGGCTGTTAGCGGGCTAGACTCGTAACTCGGAGAAGCCGAAACCAAACAGATAAGGGATTAATCACGAAAACACGAAAGTACGAAAACACGAAAATCAGTTGGAGGGCTCTTTTTCCCTCTGTTTTCCCATCTCTCTAAACTCACTACTGTTTTCTGTTAAATGGGAATCAACCATCATGTTTGTCCCTTTCGTGCTTTCCTCCTTTCGTGTTTTCGTGATCATCTTTAAAATCTTTGGAAAAACGAATTTCAAAACTAGCGGACCAACTTGTTTGATCAACCTGTCATGAAATATGCCGACAAGGTCATCTCCATTTCTGAAATCGACACAAAAGATGACACGTGCCGCTTGAGTCTCCGTACCGACCCGGACGCACTGGTTGACTCTATTCGGGCTGTTGGCCTTATTAATCCACCGGTTTTGAGACAGCGGCAGGATTTGAAGTATCAAATCGTATGCGGTTTTCGTCGGGTCATGGCGTGCAAGGCCCTGGGGTGGCATGAAATCAAGGCGCGGGTCCTGAAGGGAAGTTCCACAGAGCTAGACTGCCTCAAGCTATCAATACTTGATAACCGATCTCATCGTCAGTTAAACGTTGTCGAACAGGCACAAGGGATTCAAAAGCTCTCTCCTCTCCTACCTTGCCGAAATTGCCTTCAGATGCTGTCCTCAGTGCTCGGATTTCCCAAAAACCAGAAGGTGTTTAAGAAGATAGGGTCCTTGTCCCGGCTTCCGGGAGCCATCCAGGCAGGTGTGATGGATGAAATCGTCTCCTTTGAAGCAGTAGTCGATTTGAGTGAATTTTCCAGCGAAGATGCCTTGTCTTTCTTTGAACTTTTCAAGGTGCTTAAGCTTAGCCAGAACAAACAAAGAGAGGTCATCACACTGGTTTGGGAGATCGCGATTCGCGAAGACCTTAAGCCCGCAGAGATCCTACAATCCAAGGGGATCAGGACCATACTGGATCGGGCTGAGTTAAATCGTAACGAGAAGGGTTCGAAGGTTAGGGCCCATCTGAAGCAGCGCCGGTTTCCAACGCTGACGGAAGCGGAAAAAAGGTTTTCAAAAGAACTAAAGGCCCTGAAGCTGAACGAACACGTGCATATGACGGCATCCCCTTATTTTGAAGGGGGCCCTCATACGCTGCGCATGACCTTCAAGGGCATGAAAGATTTTGACGAACGCCGCAAGACCCTCGATGCCATGGCCAAAAATCCCGCCCTGAAAAGGCTCTTGGAGCCCTTTGAATGATAAGTGAGCTATACCAATGATTTCCAGGCTCTACATTGATGAAGCGGTCAAGCACCATCCTGCTGTTGGTACTGTGCAACAATCCCTCCCGGCCGTTCCGGTCTCGGTTGTGCCTGACGCGGCGAAGGTCTATGAAGTCCTAACTGCTATGCAAGACCCCATAGCCGCAGGAAAACGTGTGCTCTTTCTTACCCGCAATAAGGGGCCTTTCCTAAGAAAATGTCCTGGTACTAAATCGTATATCTGTTGCGGGTACCAGATTCTTCACATTGGAACCTACTGCACTATGGACTGTGCGTATTGCATACTCCAGGCCTACTTTCACCCTCCGGTCTTGCAGTATTTTGTGAATCAAGAGAGGCTATTTAAGGAACTGGACGATCTTGTTCGATCCGGGAGACCACCATTTCATCGGATTGGCACCGGCGAATTTACCGACAGCCTGATATGGGAGCCATGGACTGAACTTTCAAGCGCCCTGGTTCCCTACTTTGCCCAACAGGACAGGGTCGTGTTGGAATTGAAAACCAAGACAACGGCAGTTGAAAATCTCAGAGGCCTGGAGCATAATAGAAAGACGATTGTAGCCTGGTCCCTTAATTCCCCGGCCATTATCCGCAGTGAGGAGCGCGGCACCGCCAGTATGCGGGCGCGTCTGAGGGCTGCCGCTCAGTGTGAAGCATGGGGGTATCCCCTGGCATTTCATTTTGATCCTTTGATCTTATACGAGGGCTGGGAAAAGGATTATAGAAGGTTGGTGAGAGAGCTTTTTGCAAGTGTATCGGCCCAAAACATTGTCTGGATTAGCCTTGGCTCCTTTCGTTTTATGCCATCCTTAAAACCGATCATCCGGAAACGATTTCAAAAATCGAGGATCATTTATGGTGAGTTTATCCCGGGTCTGGATGGCAAGATGAGATATTTTAAGCCTCTGCGCATCGAGCTCTATCGAAAAATGGCAGCCTGGATCAGGGAGCTGGCCCCTGATGTGATGCTCTATTTTTGTATGGAGGACCAGGAGGTATGGGAACAGGCCCTGGGTTTCGTACCCGAAGATCGCGGCGGATTATCGAGAATGCTGGATGAAAGTGCCGCACGACATTGTGGGGTGGTTGTTTAGCTCACTTCACGAATGTGGGGTGGGGACCGCCCACCAAGCGTGCCCCCTCCCCGCCTGCCAACGCCTGGATCGCACCGAGGTTACAATGGCCACACACAAGGCAATGGCGGGCAGGTGCGGGGCACTTTATGTGGGGAACGGAGCCCCCACGCTACGGGGCCAACCGGTTTCCAAAAGGAGCTTTCGCAACAAATCGCACAGGTGGAGATTTCTCACATTCGTTCGAAATGACAATACGGGCTGAACTATTACGATGCGTGCTGTCCGTCTCACCTTTTTTATTATTCCGCATTCCGCATTCCGCATTCCGAAATCGAATTGGACTGCCATGAAAGCAAAAATTCGATTTACATATACAATACTTGTGGTTTCTTTATTGACCCTTTCCTGGCCTTATGGCGCTGCTGTGGCGGATTCGCTTCACCAGGTGCGGTGGGTGGACGATGGGGATACCGTTGTGCTTGCTGATGGCAGACGGGTCAGATATGTGGGGATCAACGCCCCGGAGGTGGCCCACGAAGACAGACCTGCGGAAAGGTTTGGCCCAGAGGCCAGAAATCTTAACCGGAAATTGGTATTCAAAAAGAAGGTCCGTCTTGAGTTCGACCGGGAAAAAGAGGATCAGTATGGCCGTGTGCTGGCCTATCTCTTTTTGCAGGACGGCACCTTTGTTAATGCTGAGTTGCTAAAAGGCGGCTATGCCTACTATCTGTTTCGCAGGCCCAACACTAAATACGATTCACTACTACTTCGTCTCCAGCGGGAAGCCATGGCAAAAAGGGCGGGAATGTGGAAGAGGTTCCCTGATCAAAGAGGCCCATACCTTGGGAATCGCCATTCAAGACGCTTCCACCAGATGACGTGTCCTTTTGGGAAAGCCACCGCTCCCAAACACCGAATCACCTTCAAAACCAAATACGACGCCTTTTGGGCTGGCTACAGTCCGTGTAAAAGGTGCAATCCGTGATCGATTAACGGATTCTATATTTTGCATTTCACATTTTCGATTTCGGATTTTAATCCGCAGATTACGCAGATTACCCCGATGAAATAGAAAAAGAAAATGCATTTCATAGGGCAGGCACAGATTTTCGTGAATTGTTGGGTTTAATTCCCCGAAGCTTGCTTCGTTTAATTGTAAAAATCAGACCCGCCTGCCATCGCCAGGTACAGCAACCAGCTTGAATGCCAGCATGCGTGGCAATGGCGGGCAGGTGCGCGATACCCCGCAGCTTGTTGCGGGGCAGTTCATTTCCGCAATCCGCAATCCTATAGGTCACTCTTTACTCTTGGCCTGTTCTATGATCTTCTGAATAATCTGGGCCGGGACTTCCGCGTAATGGTCAAACTCGGTCGTAAAGGCCCCCCTACCACCAGTCAGGGAGGTGAGATCAGGGGCATAGCTCAAGATCTCGGCCATGGGTACCCGGGCGCGGATGACCTGTCTTTTGCCCTTGGCATCCACACCCAGGACTCTCCCCCGCCTGCTGTTCAGATCCCCTATGACATCGCCCATGTAGTCCTCGGGCACAGTGACGCTCAGGTTCATGATCGGCTCAAGCAGGGTAGGGTTAGCTTCCTGGAAGCCTTTCTTGAAACACATAGATGCGGCAATCTTGAATGCCATTTCAGAAGAGTCCACATCGTGGGACTTCCCATCATAGAAGCGGACCTTTATATCCACAACCGGAAAACCAGCGAGCACTCCGGACTGCATGGCCTCAACAAGGCCCTTTTCCACTGCCGGTACAAAGTTGCGGGGTACGTTCATACCCGATAGGGCCTCATCGAACTCAAAGCCTTTACCCTCTTCAAGGGGAAATATATCGAAATGTACCTCGGCAAACTGACCTCTTCCACCTGACTGCTTCTTGTGCCGGTATATTACTCGCTTAACCGGCTGCTTGATAGTCTCCCTGTAAGGAATCTTGGGGGCTTTCAGGTTCACTTCCACACCGAACTTGCGCTTGAGTTTATCGACAATGGTCTCCAGGTGGATATGACCCATACCGGAGATGATAATCTCCCTGGTTTGCTGGTTCCGATCCAGCCTGAGGGTGGGATCCTCCTCCAGCAACCGGGAAAGGGAAGTAAATACCTTATCCTCATCCTTCTTGGACCTGGGCTGTATGGCGTAGGACATGAGGGCCGGCAAGGGTTCAACACTTTCAAAGCGTATCTTGTTGGACTCATCACACAGGCTGTCCCCTGTGGCAGTTTCTTTTAACTTGGCAACAGCCACGATATCGCCTGGACCTGCCTGGGGAATAGCCTCCTGCTCCCTGCCAGCCATCTGAAAGAGTTGTCCGTATCGCTCCTTGGTTTTCTTGGTTGCATTATAAAAGTACCCGTCTGCCCGCATGGTTCCGGAATAGACCCTGAAGATATTGAGTCTTCCGGTGTACGGGTCGGCAATCGTCTTAAAAACCAGGGCAGAAAAGGGCTCATCCATAGCAGGACGCCGTTGCGTCCTGTCTCCTGTATTAGGGTCTATGCCAACCTTTGGACCACGGTCAAGGGGAGACGGGAAACAATCATTGATGAAATCCATCAAGCGATCGATCCCAATATTCCTGGTTGCTGAACCGCACAGCACCGGCACAAAGGCACGGCCAAGGGTGCCGGCGCGAAGCCCCTGCATGAGATCTTCATCCGTAAGGGGATGACCGTCCAGATATTTTTCCAGGAGTGCATCATCCGCTTCAGCGATGTTTTCAATCAGGGCCTCCCGCTCGGTTGCCACCTGGTCTTGCATTTCCGCGGGAATCTCCACGACCTTGGGTTTCCCATCTGCTTCGTAAAAATATGCCTTTTGGCTGATAAAATCGACGACTCCCTTGAAGTTTTCTTCCGCACCTATAGGCAATTGTAAGAGAATCGGTTTTGGCGTGAAGGTTCCGGCCACATCCTTTAGAGTTCCGAAAAAGTCGGCCCGATCCCGATCCATCTTGTTGATAAAGACCACCCTCGGCATCTCGAGTTGGTCTGCAAATTCCCAGGCCTGTTCGGTTTGCACCTTCACCCCGTCGATTGCCTCCACCACTACAATAGCGCCATCAGCCGCCTGGAGGCAGGACCGGGCATCTGAGAAGAAGTTGGCGTCTCCGGGGGTATCAATGATATTTACCTTGTGTTTTTTCCAGGTATACTGATGGAAGGCCGTGCTGATGCTTGCGTGTCGCCGCACTTCTTCAGGCTCAAAATCCATCACGCTGTTGCCCTCATCCACACTTCCCAAACGCTTGATAACCCCGGCGTCAAAGAGTAAGGTCTCGGATAGGGAGGTCTTCCCTGCTCCCCCATGTCCAACCAGTCCGACGTTTCTCAATTCGTTGACAGATTCACTCATGAAAACTCCTCTCTAATCCTTGATTTTCGTAATAGCTCAGCCCCCATTGCTTTTTCTGTCACTTTCCGAGCAAGATTTTTCGACCTGTGCGGTTAGGGTGATTCTTGAGCCCTTCCGAATGATCTAATTCTGATCGGCGGGTTCCCCGTAGGGGCGAGTTTACCTCGCCCGAATCGATTTGGCGGGCGGCGTAAAGCCGCCCCTACGACGTCTCCCTCATAACCATCAACTCATTGACAAAACACGGTGAATGCTAACCGCACAGCTCCAAATTTTTCACTTTCGTTCGAAATGACAATAGGGGCTAAACTATTGGGACTTTTCTTGCAAGAATCCCCAATTCCTCAGGGCCGGAGGCCCAAATCCTGAATCCGTACTGTTTTTAAGGCGTGAGC